>JBLNFC010000609.1:0-3877 GCA_050263355.1 Acidobacteriota bacterium | reverse complement strand
CATCGAGCCCCAAGAGATTGTAGGCAAGAAGAGATCTGTCCAGGGTCGCATCTGGGTTGATGACCGGGATTTCCAGATCGTCAAAACCTATGGCCAGACGGTTCCTGACATCCACAAGAAGAAAGGACAGGAGAACCTCTTCCCCAAATTCACCACCTGGCGCGAACAGATCGACGGCCGATACTGGTTTCCTACCTATACCAAGGCCGACGACACCTTACATTTCTCCAGTGGCGACGTCCGCATACTCGAGAAAGTGAAATACGAAAATTACAAGCGCTTTGGCTCCAACGTGAAGATCACCTACGAAGGACAAGACGTGCAGAAGGGCCAGGAGAAGACTGGCGGCGAGCAGCAGCCACAAACGCAGCAGCCACAAACGCCGCCGCCACCGCAGAAGTGACGTTGGGCCCAGGTCGTCGACTGTTGCATTTGCGCCCGACTAATACCGCGCAGGCGGACAAGCAAATCTCGTCCAGCAGAGCCGCCATTCTCGGCGGCCTTTTGCTCCGCAAGCGCAGGATATAACGATTACCTGCTGTGTGACCGCCGTCACACGCTAATGTGACGATTACTACCGGTACACGAACCCTCCCGCGCTACTCTGAGCCTGTCAGCGATGTGGATGGGCGCTCCCGTGATACTCGAGACCATAGTTCGACGGGCGATTTCGCAGTTGAAGCGCCGGACGCTCCACCCATCACAATCAGGAGGAGCTATGGCTCGCATCATCCGCTTTCACTATCCGCTTTCATATAGGCCGGCCAGCAAGCCGCGGCCTGCGCAGGGCACCAGGGGGAAGCTTTTTCAGTTTCCTCCTGTTGCTTACAGGACGTCGCGTGCTCTGCAATATCGCGTCATTCTCGGCCCTGTCCAGCAACCAGGTGAAAAACAAAACTGGGTCTCCTGAGAATGCCGGGACGTTGAACGCCGGCCCATGGAATCTCCCCGCGCCTAACCCGCCGCGCGATTTTCCTTCGGACCTTCGCTGATATCGGCCAGGATGAATTTGGGAGCGACTAATAGAAGAGGTACTTGCGCCACTTGTCATCGGAGTGGCCCATCAATCGCATGATGTGGCGGCTGGTATGAAGATTGAAGGCGCGCGGCTCGCGCATCAGGGGCAATCCCGCTTCACTGGGATACTGATTACCTTTTTGCCGGTTGCACGGGTGGCAGCATGCCACCAGGTTCTCCCATGTGGACGCTCCTCCGCGCGAACGCGGCATCACGTGATCGAGAGTCAATTCGCTCGACGGCAGAACCTCGGCACAGTACTGGCAAGTGTTGCGATCCCGCAGCAGGATGTTCTTGCGCGACAAGGCCCTCGTCTGATGTGGAATCCGTCGATACTCCAGTAAGCGAATAACCGAGGGTACCCGGAATGCCAGGCGAGCGGCATGAAGATAATGTCCGTTTTCCTCCTCTGCCATCGCCACACCTTTCAGTACCAGCACAATAGCGCGTCGTGCAGCACACACATTGATGGGCTCGTACGAAGCATTCAGCACGAGCACGGGCGCATGCAGGGAATGGCCATTCCCATCCACCGCCGTTTGCATCACAGGCGGCATCTCGCTATGTCCGCGCCGCGCGAGATTCATCGGATTGTGCGACTTGCCTGACATATCTACTAGCCGTGGGCCGCCATTGCCATACGCACTTCTTCGTCGTCAGCCGAGCGTTCTGGAACCGCAAACGTGACTTCGTGTTTCAAAGTGCGAGCGACTGTTGCCACCCACACACGATTGGCTCCGGCGCGGCGAAGCACGCGAGCGCATTCGGAAACCGTGGTGCCGGTGGTCATGACGTCGTCGACCAGCAGCACATCCCGTTCCCGCACTAGATCTGGTCGAAGCACCGCGAAAGCACCGCGCATGTTCTCGCGCCGTTGGTGGATAGAGAGTCCGGTCTGCGATGCCGTCGGCCGCGCACGCTCCAGCACTTCGGGATGCAGCGCCAGTTCCAGTCCGGCAGGCTTCAGTTTCAAAGCCGCGCGCGTGATTAACTCCACCTGGTTGAAGCCGCGCTGGCGCAGTTTCGATGCGTGCAAGGGCACGGGGACAACCACCGGCTCGCCGCCATCGAATGATGGAGCAAGCACGCTCACTACCTCCGCCAGCATGCGTCCCAGAACCTGGGCAGCAGGTCTCATGTGCTCATACTTAAGAAGATGGATGAGGTCGCGAAGCCCGCCCTCGTAGCTGCCATAGGCGGCAGCTTTCACAAACGCCGGCTCCGACTCGCGGCACAAACCGCAAATTGCCTCGCCATCCGGGCTGGGCATCCGATAAGGACCGGATAGGCGCTCTCCGCAAAGCGCGCATCGGCTGCCTTCCATGGGCCGCATGGCCAACAGGCAGTCCTGGCAAACTGGGAGACGGGAAATCTTGATGAGGGGGGTTCCGCAAAGACGACAATCGCCGGGGAACAACGTGGCAAACAAGCCTTCCGCAGCCGCGGTCACGCAGGAAACAAGCGCAGTTTCCGCAGCAACAACTTTGGCCCTGACAACCCGAGTTAAGTCCTCACTACTGCTGAAGACGACCTCCCGACCCGCACCAGCGCCCATTCGGGGCGCACAGGACGCATCTTAATGAAGTATAGCTGTGTTTGCCTGAGTCACGCAACGCTAAGCAACGTGCCGCCCCTGGGTTGTTGGACCAGAACCGGAAGCCGCCGACTTGCGTTGCCGAGCCTCGCGAGCGCTGATGAAAATGGTGCGGTAGCAGCGCTGAAAGCAGTCGGCACAGCGGTACGGCCGCAATAATAGGAACGGCAGCAGGTATTTTTCCGTGACACCACGACGCCGCGAGTAAAAAGCGCAAGTACTGCCGCAGTCGGGACATTCAAACATCATGGCCGTCTCTTGCAACTGTCGGAGTGACGAGGGCGTTCTAAGGATTGTATAGAAGCCAGAGTAGCTGCAACAGTTGTATTTAGGTACTAGGTAACCCTTGGCCGGATGGCCAATGAGGTTCGTGCCCTGCGCACTTGTAATGGTATTGGGCCGCGTGCTAACGTGCGCGGGTTCATAGTAACTCAATGTTAACTTCGCAAATACGAGGTACTTGCTCATGAGCACACAAACTGTCGATCGGGTGGCACCGCGAAAGCACCAGCCCTACGTGCCCGAAACCATGGAGATGAAGGAGTTCACCTTCCGGGCCGTTCTGCTTGGCATGCTCATGACCGGTATTCTCGGCGCTGCGAATGCTTATCTGGGACTCCGCGCGGGCATGACCATCGCAGCGACTTACCCCGCCGCCGTCATCGGCATGTCGATCCTTCGCCTCATGAAGGGCAGCATTCTGGAAGAAAATATCGCTCGAACCATAGGTTCCATCGGAGAGTCGGTTGCTGCCGGAGCGGTGTTCACCATCCCCGCATTCGTGCTGGCTGGCCTTTGGCCGACCCTTGGCATGGAGAAGTATTGGCAATCCTTCGCCTTGATGGCCATCGGCGGCCTGCTCGGCATACTCTTCGTGACCCTTCTCCGGCGCGTGATGGTTGAGGATCCCGAACTCCCCTTCCCGGAATCCGTGGCCGCCTCTGAGATCCATAAAGCCGGGCAACAAGGCGCCAGGGCAGCCAAAATCCTTTTCGCTAACATGGGACTTGGCGCGCTGATCTTTGGCGCAGGAGCCTTGAACGTATTCGAGGCGGTGCACACCTTCACCATCAATATCGGAGCAGTAGGAAAAAGCTTGCTGCTGCGTACCAGCACCAATCCCAATGTAGCCACGATCACCACAGGTGGCATGAGCACGTTCAACTCACCCGCCGTAAGCCCGGCATACCTTGGAGTGGGGTTCATCATCGGACCCCGCCTGGCAGCGCTGAACTTTGCTGGTGGCGTCCTCGCCTGGGGCTTGCT
>JBLNFC010000608.1:0-3484 GCA_050263355.1 Acidobacteriota bacterium | reverse complement strand
CACATCAACGAAACTCCCATGCTGGAGCAGGACGAACACTTTAAGCACCTGTATGACAATCCTACGTACATCCGCCCGGAAGACTGGAACCGGATCGATGAACTGATTGACTGGCTTGTGGCTAAGAACAAAGACGGCTACCAGATGGTGAATTCGGTCGAACGTCTGCAGGAGATGAAAGCTTTCATGCGTATGACGGGAAATGGCTCTGAGCTGAAAAAGTTGGGATGGTCGGGTACAGGCTGCAGCAATGGCGCAAACGGCGCAGCACACAACGAGTTGCTGCAGACACGCGGCATCGTGCGAGATTCGTCAGGACAACTTCGGTTCGCCGACTGGAATTGCCGAGCGGGACAAAACAATATCGTTGTGCGCACGGATGGCACTATCGCTCCATGTTTCCCCATGTATTCCTCCTCATTTGATTGGGGAAACCTCGACACGCCTAAGCTCAACGCCGAAGAACTGTCTAGGACGAAAAAAGAGTGCCAAAAGCACTGCTTCTCGACGTTCAACCACACTCTCGCTTACTGCTATGACGATGCTCGTGTAATCAAATACGTCTGGACACAACTTTTCAAAAACCGCCTCAAAGGTGGTGCGCGAGGATTTGACGTGTAACGCAGCCCTTTGACTCAGACTTACCAAGCAAGCTACGCCGACCAGTCTCTTACGGAGGCAGATCATGTTCTGCAAGGTCGATTTCCATCCGAGACACAAAGATTGGAAGCTGCTCTATCTGGCCGCAATAGGCGAAAAAGATAAAACCATACTTGCAAAGAGAATCTCCGACGCGGAGCATGCCATCTTTCTCCGCGAGCGCGAAATTTTTTATGGAGGTACCACCCTTGAGGAGAAGGAAGCTCTTGAGGACGCCCTGTACGCGCTGCGTGCATTGGAAACTGCTCGCGAGCACTTGGAGCGTGTCTGAGCTCGCGCATGCCACTGGACCAGGCAACCTGGCCACTTATGGAAGCAGTGGCGTCGCCTGCCCGCAGACAGACCAGCCCACATTCCGGCAATAAACAGCTGGTTCGGGTCTGCTATTCGAGTGTTTGCAGCAACATCGGAGCATTCAGCACTTGGCAACACAGTTGCCTCTCTGACATGGGTAGAAGAACAGAACTCAAGGAGCATCCCTTTGAAAGCGTCATTGCTCGTTTCAGTGACTTTGTTGTTGGCTGCCGTGCCGCTTGCGTTCACTCAAAAAGCAAGTGCGAACAAAAGAGCAGTTGAGCCACAAATTCAAGAAGCTATAGCCCAGCCCGGCACTCAGACGAATGAGGTGCTCTCGAACTTGCTCGCTTTTGCACCGGAAATCCCACGTGGGCCGGTTGAGATACTCCGGCAATACGAGGATCAGATGACATTGATTTCGCAGACGTTCACTATCGAAATCTCCCTCATCACAGAGGCTGTTCACCAGGGGAAAGTTAGCCGTCCGCAAGCCGATTACCTGATGCAACAGAGATTTCAGATAGCCATGATGCAGTACGAAGTTTTGGACGCCTTGCATGATTCCTTAGCATTCGAAGTCTCCCGCACTCCTGTTCCACCGCACTCGCACGGATCCGACGCGGGCACCAGGATCGTAGTGGAGCCGCCGGGCCAGGTACCATCAGCTCGGTCAGCACTACGGCCCAATTAGATGCCACACAAGCTCCGCTTACTCCGGTGAGCTACTCCTCAACAAATACCGCCCAATGTTGCCGGGCCACAGACGCGAGCGGTGCCCCTATGCAGGCGACTGCCCTCGAAAGGTCACCATAGAACCGGGTGTGGATTTCTCATGACGAACAAGGTCAAGAGCTTAAGACAGGTCGTACGATGGAAGTCGATTTGCATTTTCCAAAGGTGCTACGAGCAGATGATCAGCAGCCTACGCCAAGTGCATGAGAACGTCGCACACCGAAAAAGGTCGGTATGAAACACATCGTGGCGGCGATTGATTTCCTGTTTGGTTGTCATCACCAGAACCTGAGCCGCGTTTTCACGCTCGATGGCCAAACGTATCGCGTGTGCTGTGAGTGTGCCGCGAAGTTCGAGTATTCGCTGATGAACATGTCCGTGAAGCGCCGGCTGTTCATGGATCACAAACTCGTACGTGTCGCGTAGAAACGCACAGGTGACGCGGAACAAATCGAAAGGAGCGTTGGTCAGGGCAGGTTACGGTTGCCGCCGACTGCCGCGTAGTCGCTAACGTGCCAAAAGGGATTCGCAAGACCGTGCCGTGGCGGCGGGGCGAAAGGCTTAACACAGTCCCTCGCTTCGATAGAGAGTCGCCCAGCGTCGTGGCTCCTGCGAATACGATGGTAGCGGTTGCGAAGCCCACGGCGGAGCTGTCGGCTAGTGCGGATCAACTGAACTGCGGAGACACCTCAAAACTTCACTGGACTTCAAGGGATTCCTGCGCCGCCTGCACCCTCCGTCGAAATCACACCGGTTGGAACCGTTGCCACCTCTGGCGAACAATCTGTTCAGCCAAAACAAACCACAACCTACAAATTGACGGCTACGGGACCAGGCGGCACCGCTACTGCCAGCTCCAGGGTCGATGTCAACACCGCCATCCAGGCGAATCTTGCGTTGGCGCCGGGTGAGGTGCGTTACGTCGGTCTTGGCAACGAAGTTCTCAGGCAGAGCAGCGCGGAACTTAACTGGAATGTGAGTAATGCCTCTTCGGTGTCACTTGATCCTCTGGGTTCGGTCGATCCCAGTGGTAACCGCAGGCTGCACGTTACTCCGCGAAAAAATGAGCCCGGACCCATAGATGAGACTATCACCTACACGCTTACGGCCACCAATGGTGTGGGACAACCGAAACGCGGACAGCCTCTCTGCACATCGTCGGGTCGATCGAAGAAGAGAAGCTGGCGATGCGCAGCGTCTATTTTCAAACTGATCGGCCCAGAACAAGCAAGAACAACGGCGCGCTTCTGCCGAGCGAGCAGGAAGCTCTTCGATCCATTGCAGAGGCTTTCAAAAAGTATCTCATCTACAAGCCTGGATGCGCGGCTGATCCTTTCCGGCTACGCCGACCGGCGAGGATCGGCACGCTACAACAAGCAGCTTTCCGATCGACGAGCAATCCGCAAAACGATTTCTTGTGGAGCAAGGAGTTCCTGAAGCCAACATCATGACTCGCGCATACGGAAAAGAACGGACGTTGAGCGTCAATGAAGTCAAGCAGCTCATGCAACAGGATTCAACCTTGACTGCTGATCACCGTAACAAAACTTATAAGAAACTTCCGACTGTTGTGCTTGCTTACAATCGGCGCGTGGATGTAACGCTGAGCACAACTCAGCAGGAATCCGCTCGCACTTACCCATTCGATACTAACGACTTTGCCCGGCTAGTCCAGAGACATCCGCCGCGACCGAAAGGCCCAGTGGAGCTGGCTGCGGAAAGAGAGAAGATCAGCAAGAAGCTTACCAATTAGCTGATTGGAGATGTTGCATCAAACGCGAGCATGCTTTGGGGT
>JBLNFC010000607.1:0-3120 GCA_050263355.1 Acidobacteriota bacterium | reverse complement strand
TCACCCTTCATTAGCGGGAACAGCCGTGGCATCTTTGCTGCCTCCCACTGTAGTGTCAGCTTTGTAGTGGGCATTGAAGAGGAACGGGCGTGTTTTTCGTCGAGACTCTTGATATCTATCTTGATGTCAGTCTTCAGGCCGATTCCAGCAAAATCCACGCGCAGTTCAGCCGCCACTGATTGTGCCCTGGACGCAGCCGTCGTCGTCGCGGTTTGGAACACGACGAGAGCGTTTTGCTTCAGCACATCGCGGACGCGCTCATAAGGCTGGTTCACGTAATCGTAGCAACGAATCTTGTGGCCTTTGACCCTCAATGTGGTTCGGTCCGCGTCGACAAGTCTTCGAACAAATCGCAACTTTACCACAGCACGGCGTGTTCAAGAGTGGCTGACCGCACGGCTCAAAGCGCATGTCGTCCTGCGCATTCACCCCCAAGACATAAAATCTGCACTGCAACACTGATCGTGATTTTGCCTGTATCATGACTACCGCGTTAGAACGCCACACGGGCGGGAGCTTGAACACACGCGAGTAGAATCCGCGAGTGAGGAGGCTCGATGTCTCACATTGACGTCCCATTATCGCGCTCCGGTTTTGCGCAGACGCGGCGGGTAGACCGCTGGTGGATACAGCCACTGGCGGTTTTTCTCGGACTGTCAGCGTTCATCGTCTATGCGACATGGGCAGCCTTCCAAGGACAGCATTTTAGGTTCGGACCATATCTCTCACCGTTTTATTCGCCGGAATTGTTCGGCGATCTGAAGGAGGGCTGGTTTGGTTCCCGGCCGGGCTGGATCCCAGCGTGGGTGACGGCCGCGATGCTTATACTCTGGGCGCCGGGAGGGTTTCGGGTGACCTGTTACTACTATCGGGGCGCCTATTACAAAGCCTTCTGGGCCGATCCCCCTTCCTGCACTGTAGGTGAGCCGCGGAAAAAATATCTCGGCGAACGCTCCTTTCCTTTGATCCTGCAAAATGTCCACCGCTATTTTCTTTATCTTGCCTTGTTGTTTCTGATCATTTTGGCGCGCGACGTGTGGAACGCATTCTGGTTCAGCGGGCGCTTTGGCGTAGGCCTCGGGACTCTCGTTCTGTTCACGAACCTCGTGCTGCTCAGTTGCTACACCTTTAGTTGCCACTCGCTTCGTCATCTGGTCGGCGGGTTTCGCGATCGTTTGGCGGATGCCCCGGCACGAAGGCGCGCCTACGACTGTGTGAGTTGTCTGAACCGTCGCCATATGCTGTTCGCCTGGTGCAGCCTTTTCATGGTCGCGTTTTCTGATCTTTACGTGCGATTGTGCTCGATGGGTATATGGAGCGACTGGAGGATCGTTTAGTGGGGGAATACGTAACCCACGAACACGACGTTCTTATTCTTGGCGCGGGCGGTGCCGGGCTGCGCGCTGCGGTCGAGGCCTCGGCCGTAGGAGTGACGGTTGCGCTGATCTCGAAGTCTCTTCTAGGGAAAGCGCATACCGTTATGGCCGAGGGTGGCATAGCCGCGGCCATGGGAAATGTGGACGATCGGGACAACTGGCGCGTTCACTTTGCCGACACCATGCGCGGTGGCCAGTATCTGAGCAACTGGCGAATGGCAGAACTCCACGCTAAGGAAGCTCCGGCGCGGGTGCGCGAATTGGAAGCATGGGGTGCCCTTTTTGATCGCACAAGCGATGGGCGGATCCTGCAGCGCAATTTCGGTGGCCATCGCTATCCTCGGCTGGCGCATGTCGGTGATCGCACGGGCCTGGAGATGATCCGCACGTTGCAAGACCATGGCATTCATCTCGGTCTCGACGTGTTCATGGAACACACCATCATCAGACTGCTGAAGGACGGCGAGCGAATTGCAGGTGCGTTTGGATACGATCGCGAGCGCGGACGATTTCACCTTTTCCGCGCCAAGGCGGTGGTCTTAGCTACAGGAGGTATAGGAAGGGCTTACAAAATCACCAGCAACAGTTGGGAATATACAGGTGACGGCCATTCGCTCGCGTATCACGGGGGGGCTGCCCTGATGGATATGGAATTTGTGCAGTTCCATCCCACCGGAATGATCTGGCCGCCTAGCGTCCGCGGCATTCTGGTCACAGAAGGAGTGCGTGGCGAGGGAGGAGTACTACGGAACAGAAACGGCGAGCGATTCATGTTCAAAGACATTCCTCCCCTTTATACCAACCAGACTGCCAATTCAGAAGAAGAAGGCTGGCGGTACACCCAAGGCGACAAAAACGCGAAACGGCCTCCCGAACTGCTGACTCGCGACCATGTGGCCCGCTGCATCCGGCGTGAAGTACGGGAAGGGCGCGGCAGCCCTCACGGCGGTGTATTCCTCGACATCGCATGGATCAAGGAAAAAGTTCCAGCCGCTGCTGATCACATCAAGAAGAAGCTGCCCAGCATGTATCACCAGTTCAAGCAGCTTGCCGACATTGACATAACACAGGAAGCCATGGAAGTCGGCCCTACAACGCACTACATGATGGGAGGCGTCCGGGTTGATGCCGATTCCCAAATGTCAGATGTTCCTGGATTGTTTGCCGCTGGAGAATGTGCCGCAGGTTTGCACGGAGCCAACCGGCTGGGTGGAAACTCCCTTTCCGATCTGTTGGTGTTTGGCCAGCGTGCCGGAGAATACGCCGCGACTTTCGCCAAAGGACATTCCTTAAGCAATATCGACAAAGATGAACTCAGATCGGCGGAAACGTGGGCTCTCGAACCCTTCGGGCGCAAGAACTCTGAAAATCCCTATGCTGTACAACATACGCTGCAAGACGTGATGCAGGATCTGGTGGGCATCGTCAGGCAAGAACAGGAGATGCTACAAGCTCTGGATCGCATTCGAGAATTAAAAGCTGCTAGTGAGCGAGTTAGCATAGAAGGGAATCGGGAATACAACACAGGCTGGCATGTTGCACTCGACCTGTACCATCTGCTGACAGTTTCGGAAATTATTACTCAGGCCGCTCTGGAGCGGAAAGAAAGCCGTGGCGCTCACTTCCGCGATGATTTCCCGGAGAAGGACAGCGGGTTCGGCGGGTTCAACATTGTCGTGCGAAAAGGTCCCGATGGCGCAATGCAGTTCTCACGCGAACCCATACTTCCCATGCGACAGGACCT
>JBLNFC010000606.1:0-9120 GCA_050263355.1 Acidobacteriota bacterium | reverse complement strand
CACCGCATTGAAGCTGGGGGACGCAGTGCTGTACGTCCTCCGTGGCCATGTTGCGATCTCTTTCTGGATTGCGGCTTCCCGGTTTCCGGGATTGGGATGGTCGCTCAAGAACTGTGGCCCCGTGGAACCCTCCGCTGCAAGTTTCTTGAAGAAGTCAGCCATTGATTGGGGGTTATAGCCGGCCTTATACAGAATGACTGCGCCTACAGAATCTGCCTGTGCTTCGTCTGTACGAGAATATTTCAACATCAGGCCTTGCGCGCCAAATTGGATGCCCGCTTGTGCCAGTGAACCGAAATCTCCTCGGGTCGTGCTTCCCAGGATGGCACCAGCAACACCCGCGATTTCGGATGTGGTCTGCGTCTTGCCGGCCTGCTTGGCGGAGTGCTGCATATAAACGTGCGACATCTCATGGGCCGTCACTCCCGCAAGCTCCGGTTCGTTGGCTGCCGCGGTAATCGTTCCGACGTTCACAAACATCGGACCACCCGGCAGTGCGAACGCATTGATTTCCTTTTGCGGGATAACGTGAAATTCGAATGGCCACGAATATTGAGAAGGGATGGTTGCCACCAGCTTCTTCCCCAGCTTGCGAATGTATTGAGTCTCCGCACTGTTATCTGGTAGTACCGGCATTTGCTCATACACCTGCGAGGCGGCCTTAAACCCCAATTGGACCTGCTGGTCCCGTGCGATAGAGGCGGATCCAGGGTCCGGAAGCTGGGGCGGCCCGACTACGGTGTGGCCTGGAGAAACCAGTACAAGCAGGGCCACTGTCCTGGCGATAGTTTTCAAGCTTGGTGATAACTGTGTCATCTCTCAGAGTCTGAGCCTAGTTTGTGCTTCAAAACAAGGTTGGCAACTGACAACAATGACAGTACCTCTGATCGTGAAACGCGAGTTTTCTACACGGCAGGGAAGAAGAAGAGCGAGCCTTGCTCACAGGCGTTTGAGAGAGGCGCTTCGTCTTTTCCTCCGCCGGGCTTGCGCCTCAATTCAAAAACGCACTCACCGCGACCTCAGGAGTGACCTCGCTACGATTCTTTGAGGTCGCTGAGCGATAAAGCGGTGGATGAAGCACCAATCGATGCGGCACAGTGCAAAAAAGACGACTCAACTTTACTTGCAGTTCACTCTGGCATTTAGTGCGGCGGTCTGGATTCTAATTATCTGGTCTGGACATCTGGACATGGGGTTCGGCGTGGTATTGCCGGCAATAATGTGGTGTCCTGGACTCGCGGCGCTCCTGACCTGCCGTTCTCTCAAATGTGATTTTCGATCTCTCGCATGGCACTGGCCGAAGAACAGGTATATGGCCGTCGCATACTTCGTGCCCCTTGCGTACACGTCACTTGCCTATGGCGCCGTCTGGGCCTTGCGCCTGGCCGGATGGAATTGGGATTTTGTCTATGCGGTTGCCAATGAAATCGGACTGAAAGGCTTACCCGTCTGGGCTTCGTTTACGCTCGGAATTTTCTTTATGGCAACGGGCGGCGTCATACAGAATCTGTCGATGACACTGGGCGAGGAGATTGGCTGGCGAGGACTCCTGCTTCCGCAATTGGCTATGCAAATGTCGTTCACTAAAGCCAGTCTTGTGAGCGGCTTGATTTGGGCGGCTTGGCATTGTCCCTTGCTGCTCTTTGCCGACTACAACACTGGAACGAATCGCTGGTACGCACTCAGCTGTTCCACGATCACGTGCACTTCGGTCAGCTTTATTCTTGCCTGGCTTAGGCTCAAGTCAGATAGTCTGTGGCCTGCAGCATTGCTTCACGCCAGTCACAACCTTTTCGTCCCAATCATCTTCGACAATGTTACTCGAAATACTGGTACAACTCTCTGGTACACAACCGTGTTCGGTGCAGCTCTGGCTGCTACGAGCACTGTATTTGCATTTTACTTTTGGATGCGCCGCACCGAGATTCAGCCGACCACTACTGAAAAGATATCGGCCGAAGCCGCCGCCTTCGCATAGGAAAACCCAGCGGTTCGGTCAATATTGAAGGGAACCTAACGAGATTAAGCAGCACTCGAAACATCATCTCTGCTTAACGGCAGTCGCACCTCAATTCGTGTTCCTGACTTCGGAAAGGATGATATGTCGATGCATCCGCCAATTGCTTGTACCCTTTCTCGCATGCTAGCGAGCCCTAGGCCGGCGGCTTCTTGACTAGTATCGAAGCCCATGCCGTCATCCGTGATCCGAAGCAACATTTCTCCACGATTTGCTGCAAGCTCTACCTGCGCGTGCTTGGCGTGGCTGTGCGTAATGATGTTATGCAAGCCCTCTTGCACGATACGATAGAAAGAGAGTGAGATTGACGACTGTAATCCCTCGGGCAAGTTTCCCGCCATCAAGTCAATCGAAATTTGTTTCCCACGTTGCATTTCATCACACAGTTTTTTCACGGCCTTCTGCAGCCCTAGATATTCCAATTGAGTCGGATACAGACCGTGCGAAATTTCACGTGCCCTGGTGGAAATAGCGGAAAGCTGATCCGAAACCTCGGTTAAGCGTGCGCTGAAACTGTCTTCGGATTCTTCTCGAGCTGCGTCAAGCATCACCTTTGCCAACGCCAGTTCTTGTCCGAGATCGTCGTGCAGCTCACGTGCGATCCGATGCCGTTCTTGTTCCTGTGCCTCAATCAGGCTGGCACTCATCTTGCACAACGACTCTTGTGTCCGTCGTGCTTCTTTCATCACCGCTGACAAAAACATCAGGGGCACAACAACCATGCAAAATAGAATCTGCAGGGAGATGACGTTCTGTGCCATCGACGCGTCCGGGAAGGGAGCACGGCCGTGGATCGTGTACCAGTTCGAGATCAGCGCAGTTGACAATACCGATACGCTTAATCCGCCTAACCCAAATCGGGCCGCAGCCCATAACAAAAGCGGAAGCGGAACGTAAAGCAACGCCGGAGTAGAGGCGGGGGACCAATCTTCGAAGCCGAATACCAGAAAGGCAACTAGTGCTGCCCCCATCGCTAGCAGGACCGCTTCGCACAAGCGAGCTCTACTTGTCTCCCGAATCCAAGCAATACCACGAGCACTGCCCAGCACGATCATTGGGACAATTGTGAGCTCGGCCAATGCATTAGTCCAAAACCGCTCCATCCCGAGTGGCCAAACGTGCCGGCCCCAACCCGTAAGCACTACAGCAGACGCGTCTAGGAACGAGGTCGCCAAGGGCGCAAACAGGACGCCGAAAACTACAAAAATGAGAACGCCACGCACACTGTCGAACCTCTTTGAGGAACCGCTAAAGCGTGTAATGCAGTACACCCCAATCAATGCCTCGCCACTATTGGTTAGGAACCAGCCGAAAGCGGTCCACACCGGTACTCCTGCTTCGAGTTGAGCCCACATGTGAAAAGGAAGTACTGCCAAAATAAACTTCCACCATGTGTTTCGCGGTGTTATCAGTAAGGCGGCCAGGAGAATGGCATTCGGAGGCCAAAAGGTCGAGATCGGCCGTCCGGCCGGAGTCCAGGCGAAACCAATCCTTGTCCCAAGGTAATAGCTGATCCCCACCAGCAGCGCGGAAGAAAATGGCCGCGCCACTGATCGAAGACGCGGGCGCGTATCACATCCGTTACTCCGAGAATCAAGAGACAGTGAGGAAGCCGATGTACTTGCCAACTTAGGTCACCCCAGCGGCTCAAAGAGCCGCGTCGTTGGCAAGCATCTTAGTCCACCGGTGCCACTCGTCAAGTGAGAAGATACCTTCTGTCCCGGTTCAGGACAGGCAAGACCCGATACCCCTGAAAAGGGGTGCGAACGACCCTTACGCTCTCGGTTTTAGGCTGATCTCCGCGATTTTCGTAACTTTTGTCTTCGAGATCGGGAGAGGAATCGGTGAAAGCTGCCATCATCAAAGGTGGCCCCAGATGACGTACTATCACGGAATTCAGATCCCCGCCGCCACTGACAACTTTGCCAGTGGCAACTGCCGATTCCAGCTGCCATGGTGTTGATGAACATCGTGTAAACAGAAGAGAAAATTCCGATATGAGAAGAACCGCCGCCTTCCATTTTTCTTTCGCCATATTTGTGCTCGCTTCGGCTCCGTTGCTCAGTGCGCAACAGACTGCGCCATCAGCTACGAGCACGGGGAACGTGAGCAAAGAGCAGGTGAATGATGCGGACATTCAGCTAATGCGACAAGACATTCGTGCTGAACGTAAGAAGATAGTCGCCGCTAATATGCCATTGACGGAAACGGAAGCGCCGAAATTCTGGCCAGTCTACGATCGGTATATCGCCGAGACCATCAAAGTCAACGATGTCCGTTACGCCCTCATTAAAGAATATGCCCAACGCTATCAAGCGATGACGGAGGAACAGGCCCGCAGTTTCATTAATCGCTGGTTAACTCTCGACGGGGACAATACCCAGCTGCGTCTGAAATTCGTTCCTGAGTTCGAGAAGGTGATCTCGCCCAAGAAGACCGCAATGTTCTTCCAGATCGATCGACGCGTTGCCATGATGATTGAGCTTCAGCTTGCTTCGCAAGTTCCTCTTGTGCAGCCATAGCAGCTGGGGCTGAGCGTGACTCAGCCTCCCAACGCTATAGCCGACACTATCGCGCCGCCCACACCATTTGAGATTATTTAAATTCGAGTCGATTAGGTCGAATAGCCTAATTCCTGACCCTGAACCGCGGAGTGTTCGGCGCAGATTTTCTGGAACTCTGTGCTATTTTCCCTCTGGGGAAAGGTGCTCCACACGTAGCCACAGAGCGTATCTGCGCCATGTTTCATCGTGACTTCGTTCCAGAGATGTTCCAGTCGGATAGCCCCCTCCGCGTTACCTCTAGCCAACAATATGGGTGCGCATTCTCCGCAGATCGCAATCCGGATGGGCTCTTTCTGTGCGCCCTTTGCAGTCGCAATTAAATTGGCCATTAATTCTGCGCACCGAATCTTATCGGGCATATCGTTGACCATAATTGCAGCCAGTGTCGCGTCAGCATCCTGCGCAATGAACCTCTTCTGTTCGAGCGCGGCATCCACGTCAACATGGTCTGCCTTCAGGCTGCCAATAATCTCCGCACGGTGGGACGCGGTTGCGACGACAATCGACGTGTTTCCAGCGCTTAGAACCGCTTTGATAACGCGACCGAAAGCACTCACCAACGCTGCATCATCGGGGTAGAACATAGCTTCGTGGCGCATAGCGACGTTTCGTGGGGGGAGCGGTGCAACCCGCCTTTTGGCGCTGTGACGGTCGAGAACATGCTGTTTATCTGCGTCCGGATTCTTCCTGGCGAAAATGGAACTGAGAAACTGCTTGCCTTGAAGAACTGCCTCTACCGCAGGTAATAGGTCTCTTCCTGCTTCGGACTTAAGCACATATCCGGCAGCAATGCGTATGCCCTCTTCTGCTATGTCCCAGGAATGGTTTTCGCTGCAGAAAAGAATCTTTGTGCTCGGCGCCTTCTCTCGAATTTGTCTCGCTGCCTCGATCCCATTGAGCCGAGGAAGTCCGATATCCAACAGGATCAAGTCTGGTTGAAGTTCTTGCGCCTTCTGAACTGCCTCTAATCCGTCCGACGCTTCGCCGATGACCTCCAGTCCCGGTTGCGCTTGAAGCGTCGATGAGGCAAAACGGCGCCAAGGCTCGAAATCGTCAACCACAAGTACTTTAATAAAGGATCTCGTCAACAAGCTTCCACCTCAACAAATCGAACACTACGAGCAACGTCTCTCAGTCGCTTAATAGATTCGCACGTGAGACTGATTCGTTCGTTGCGCGGGGGCAATCTCGCAGTCGCGCCAAACAATGAGCGAAGGCGTCATCGGGGCTACCAGACCAAACCTGGAATTCTGGTCTCGGGCAACGCGTGCTGAAAAATGGCAGCGGCGTCCAACTTAATCCGAATATGGTCGGCGTGAACCAAACAACATGCCCCAACTTCCTGAACCTAGTTGTTAAGCATTAGACTTGAAATGGCCCTGAAGTGCCACTGTGGAAATCGAAGCAACCAGCCAATTTTGTCCCCTTGCGGAGCGCCTACCGTGGAAAAAGCACACCAGAACTGATGCCAAGAAGGAAGACGAGGCGGAATTTATCAGAGGAAAGTACATTCGGCCAAAAAACCCCCAGAGCGTGGGCCTTACAAAACGGATGTTAAGGGAATGGCCGTACATTTTCAGGCTTTCAATGCGGATCCTGGGCTTGCATCATCGATAAAAGATGAAATCGCGCATGCGAGGAAGGCGTCACCTCGACACGCGCGAATATCCAGCTTGCTTCAGCATACTGAAGCAAAGACACGATTTCGAGTGCTACGCTAACCGATCACCACCGAATTCCAAATGACAGTGGAAGAAGGTTGGTTGAGACTCGGTCGTAGCCGGCATGATGATACCGGACTTCCGTAAAGATCTTGGCGTGGCTCTCCCCAAGTCGAAACGTGAGACCTCCTCCGATGTTTCCGCCGAACGCGTCCGCGCTTCTGCTTCCTGTCACAAAATCTACGCTTCCGATTGCACAACCGTACCACCACGACCAATACGGATCACAGACCACACCAGTGCCTGGAGTTGTCGTCTCTCCGGAGCGATGGTACCAACCGATGCCGCCTATCACGTATGCCCCCAATTTCGATGCGAACGGCAAATGCACGATAGGGTTCACGGTCACAGAGTACTGCCTCGCTGTCGCTCCTGGCGTCTGCAAAAGCTGCCGCGTTGCAGAGTTAATTGGCAAATCGTGCCACATGAACTCAGTGTCTAAGCCGACAATCTTGCTGAAATTGAAGCCGCCCCCAACGAGGAAATGGCCGCCTGTGTCTGCAAAGGAGCTCATGTCTCCCAACGGAAAACCGGGACCACCGCCTATCACGAAGTTGAACTTGCTGTAATCCTGCGCATGCGCCGAAACTAGGGCACCCAACAAAATCATGATCACTAATGACAAGCGCAGCAAACGCATACGACCTCCCGTTCTAAGAATCTCTATTGCCTCCCCTATCAAGGATGTGTACCGTGGCCTTCTTCTTCTCTTGAACTGGTAGTGTTGACAGGGACGGGTTCGAACTATTGGTCCAGCAATATCTGGGCTGCTAGTGTCTTCAACTAGTGACTGGTTAGGCTTATTTATTGCGTAACGGCCAACGTTGCCGTGCCAGATACGCTGCCAGAAGTAGCGGTTATCTTGACTCTCACTGGAAAAGAGGCGAATGGACCAAGAATCTGTGCCTGCCCATTGGTCGGACTCGAATTGCTAATCGTCACTTTTGAGTTATCCGTAGACCAAACGACTGCATCGGTCACATCGGCGTTGCCCCCACCCGCAAATGTTCCGGTTGCCGAGAATGGAATAGTTTGTCCGATGAGTGCGCTCACCGACGAAGGTGACACCTGAATCGTTACCAAATCTGCTGCCGTGACACCCACCGTTGTTGAGCCGCTTATCATTCCAGAAGTCGCCGTAATAGTCGCAGAGCCCGGACTGATTCCTGTCACCAGCCCGGTATTGCTCACCATAACCTTCGTCGAGTCTGATGTGCTCCAAGTCGCCCTGTTTGTGATATCGCTGGCGCTGCCGTCATCGTAAGACGCATTTGCCGTCATTTGCTGCGTCTTACTTTGAACGATTGAGGGCGTTGCCGGAGTCACGGCGATTGCGGTCACAGTTGGGTCAACGAAGAATCCCTCACAACTGGAACCCAGGCACAAGAGTACGGACAGGCCCGCGACAAGACATATTTTGAGTGTCCCGTTGAATCCGCCGCGTGGCTCTGAAACGCCTTCTGATGCATTTGTAAACATCGTGCGCCTAAGCCGTGTCAAGTCGGTGGGCCGCGATTTCTAGCCTATTTTATGTAGTTTTGTAATTGATTGAACCTGTTAAATGTGTCAGATACGGCCTTGTCGTTCGGAGAAATACCTGGCAGTCCATTTGTAATGACATCACGGATAGGCAGCTAATACGGGAGTTTGTCATTCTCTATGAAGCGCAGCACGAAGACACATGTTGTTCACCCCGCGCAAGTGTCGCCTCTTTGCCGATCCTATCTTTTTCTCAGAAAATGTTTTTCCAGATCAGGGCCGAACTCGTCAATTAAATGGTCGATGACGCTTGACGGTATTGCGAATGCCACTCGTTCGAACGTCGGTCTGAAACCGCGATCGCCGGCAGGATAGTACGCGTTCGAGAGGCCACTTGAGGCGATATTTCCAAAGAGCCCCGACCAATTGAATGCGTGTCCTCCGGAATCTTTCTCGGTTATCAGAGGTCGGATGAGTGCATGCGTCAAGCGCTTCGTGAGGGGTCCAGAACCACGACGGAAGTAGCGAGGGTCTTGGTGAAGCAAAGAAGAAAAGAGATACGTTCTGAAGAATCCGTTCGAAGTTTCATCTGCCAGTCCGGCGCCTAAGCGCTTGCCATACCCTGCGGCACCCGCTCCGTAGCCGGCCAGGTCATTATTGGCATGTGCAAGCCCGGCTTCGAAAGCGGTGTAGCCCAGCGTAAACGGATCGGCAGCATTTCTTACAAACATACGGAACTTCTCGCCTGATGACACCCTTGAGTGGAGGTCGGTGTATGCGACCGTGTAAGTTGGAACAATCCAAAAGAGCCGGGGATGCTCTTTCTTTCCCCCGCGATCAGGTACGGACGCTGCATCCTTGACAGGAGATACAGCTGCTGCAGGATGTGGCTCCACCTTGTCCTGCGAAAGAGAGGCGCACTCCTGCGCAAAAACGTGAATCGACAGAAAGAACAGTAAGAAGAAGCAGCTGAAGGAGCTCGCCCGCACAACAAACGGTAAAACGGGTGCGCTCTACGATGAACCTGTCACTTCTGCCAGTACTATTCACCTCCATTGCGACAGGACTCTGCTTCGCGTACCGCGGCGGTGTGAGTCCTTGGACTACCCGGCAGACCTCCATTGCGAACCCAATCGTTACCCGTGCATCGAGACGCGAATTTCCACCCCATCGGGAGTGTCGGTACTCTGCCAGTACCTTCAATAATGCTAGATCACCTCAGCTTACTCGCCCGCGGCACGGAACACATAAGTAGCTCTGACCCGACCCCTATTGCCACCGATGGCTAATGAGCAGCATTCCGCGACTGTTAGTTCAGACAGTTGTGTCTTCTTCTCAC
>JBLNFC010000605.1:0-8781 GCA_050263355.1 Acidobacteriota bacterium | reverse complement strand
GCCTCGATCCTAATCAGCGGTTCCGGCACCGTCCACGGCAATGGCAGCGCCAGTCATAAAAGAGGAGTCATCGGAGGCGAGGAATAACGCGACCTTTGCGATTTCTTCAGCGGTGCCCACGCGACCCATGGGGCGGTTGGCGCAACCTGCGATGTACTCGTCCCACTTCAGCCCGCGAAAACGCGCATCTTCCGGGAGCATTGGCGTCTCCACATCGCCGGGACAGATACAGTTAACGCGGATGTTCTCCCGGCCGTGATCGATGGCCATTGCCTTCGTCAGGAGAACGACACCGCCTTTGGACGCGCAGTAGGCCACCGCTTTGTCTCCGCCAACCAGTCCCCAGCCGGAACTGTTGTTGATGATGACGCCGCCACCCTGCGCAATCATGAGCGGCAAGGCGAATTTCGACATCAGGAAGGTACCTTTCAAATTGATGTCGATCTGCAGATCCCATTCTTCTTCAGAGCAGTCGATCGCGTTATGTGCATAGAACACACCGGCGTTGTTAACGAGAATATCCAGGCGACCGAAGTTACGGATGGTCTCGTCGATTGCGTGCTTGCACTCCGCGCTGATGCGAACGTCAGTTGGCACGAAGATGCCATTGCCTCCGCTGTCAGCAATTGTGCCGACTACCTCACGTCCCCGCTGCTGATTGCGCCCGGTGACGGTGACTCTGGCCCCTTCACGCGCGAAAAGAATGGCGGTGGCTTCACCGATGCCGGACGTGGCACCCGTAATCAGAGCGACTTTATCTTTGAGGCGCATTCAGTTTTCGCGAATCTTAAGTTCAGGGCACGATAAACCTAGACGGAACCGGCCAGTCCCCCACCATCCACGACCAAGGCAGTTCCTGTCACAAACGACGATGCATCACTCGCGAGATAAAGGGCAGCCTGCGCGATCTCTTCGGGCATTCCTACCCTGCCCAGCGGCCGGCGTGCAGATGCGGCGAGAAATTCATTCGTCTGCTCACCAAGCTGCTCGGCCTCATTCCGCAGCATAGCCGTATCCGTGTCGCCCGGACAGATGCAATTGACGCGAACCTTTTGGGGACCGTGATCCACCGCCATCGCCTTAGTCAGCAGGACAACAGCACCTTTGGAGGCACAGTACGCCGCTGCCTTGGAGCCTCCGGTCAAACCCCAGGCGGAAGCGGTATTGATGATCATGCCCCCGCCACCTTGCGCCATCGCGGGCAAGACCTCGCGCGACATCAGGAAGATGGACTTTACATTGACGCTCATCACACGATCCCAATCCTCTTCGGTAGTATCGAGAATAGATGCGCGCCGGATGATGCCGGCGTTGTTGAAAAGAATATCAATGCGACCGAAAGTTTTCTTCGCACGTTGCGCGACACGGCGGCAGTGGGTCGCACAGGTCACGTCGGCTGCTTCGAACATGGCGGTTCCACCATTGGAAGTGATTTCCTGCTCTACTTGTTTGCCCGCGGGCTCTGAGACGTCTACCACAATAACGGACGCTCCTTCGCGCGCGAATAGGCGTGCCGTAGCGCGGCCGATGCCGGAAGCCCCGCCAGTGATGATCGCGACCTTGCCTGCCAGCGATTGCCCTGGGTCAGTCATCGTTTTCGGAACCCAAAAAGAACCAACATTCTCAAGCTAACGACTCGCCAGACCACCTGCGATCTCCGCACCGTCGCAAGTATAGACATGCCCCGTGATATAGGCTGCATCGTCAGAGGCGAGAAATGCGAACAAAGCCGCAATCTCTTCCGGCTTGGCGTGCCGGCGCAGTGGGACTTTGCGGTTCACTTCTTCGAGCATGGCATCGGTATATTCCGCCCGCTGCATCGGCGTCAAAACGTATCCCGGCGCTACAGCGCATACGCGGACCTTGGGTGCCAATTCCAGCGCCATGGTCTTGGTCAGCTCAATCACACCTGCTTTGCTGGCGTTGTAGTCGGCGTAGTTGGGCTGACCGACGATGCCATTGGTCGAGGCGGTTTGCAGGATTGCGCCGCCGCTATGTTCCATCATATGTCGGGCCGCAGTCTGTGCCATGTAAAACACCCCGGTCAGGTTGACCGCCATGATGTTGTCCCACTCCTGGGGTGTAATGTCCAAGAACTTGTGCCGGATACTGATGCCGGCATTATTGATGAGCACGTCGAGGCCACCCATGATCCGAACCGCATCGTTAACGGCTGCGTGCACTTGAGCTAAGTTGGAAACATCCGCTGCCAGTACGCCTGCCAGGCCCGGAAGCTCTCGTTGGATTTGCTGCCGACCTTTGGAATCACGGTCCAGCACGCAGACCGACGACCCTTCCTCAAGAAAGCGAGCAGCAGTTGCCGCGCCGATGCCGCTAGCTCCCCCGGTTACAAGCACACGTTTATGCTCCAGGCCTCGCATAGTTCTCCCTGCTGCTGAATTGAGTTCTTCTTTATAGCAGAAGGCAAGCTTCCAGCCTGCGTACCAGGTCAAACGCCGGGCACATAACCGGAGCACGTGTAGGGACAGTGAGCAGCGCCTAGCTGCCGGAATGTTGGACGATAAACTAGATGGGTCTGCCCTGGAACAAGGCAAAGAATTCAACGATCAGAATGATGACGACCATCAGCTCGAGCGCGAACGCGCGTCCTTGATGGAACTGCTCCACCATAAAGCGGTAGAGCTCCTCAGCGGTCTGAATCTTCTGGTTGACCAGGTTCTTATAGTCGGATACGCCAACTTTGCTGGCAGCGAGCCGATACAAGCGGGCGGAAAACATGTCGCTGAGGAACTTGATCGCGTTGTCGACGCGTTCGGTCAGCTCCATGACGTCAAGCAGGACAGTATGCAGGCGAGTTGCCTCACGCGCCAGCCGCCAGCGGCCCAGCACGCCAGTTCCCTTCTCGAGAGAATCATAAACGCCGGCGAGCTCCCGGGTTAGCAGTTCGTCGTAATGGCGAAATTCCAAGAGCTGCGAATTGGCGTATTCGAGAAGCTGAATCGCAGTTTCGGCGCCTGCCGCGGTGTCGTAGATGAAAGCCCCATTCCAACCTATGACCGCCAGGTCATTGGGATAGTACGAGATTCTGCCCTGCACAATCTCATTGCGCTCGCCTTCGGAAAGCGGGCTGAGATCACCTCTCACGACCTGTGCAATCTGCGCAGCATGGAGACTCAGGAGGTCGGCAGCGGAAGGCGATCCGGCAATCTCACGAACATGGAAGATGAAGTAGTCTTCACTGAGCCAGTCTTTGTACGGCTTAACTAATGCTGGAGCGGCCCGCTCCAGCTTTTCGCGAGCGATACGAGAGGCTTGGCGCTCGAAATCGGTGTTCCAGACCCATCGCCCTCCGAGCTTTACCAGGGTGTCCCAGTCTCCTGAGATCGGCAGCTCGAATATCAGGCTAAGCACACCGTAGTCGTAGTACTTGATCTGGCCGTCGAGCCGTTCCCCAGTTTCCAGAACCAGCGGCTCCAAGGCTTCCACCACCGGAGGGCGTTGGTATCGAACATACGATGGAGCTGCATTCTTGAAGCTGGCCTCCACCGTTCGGGCGCCAATGATCTCCCGTAGTTGATCAAGACGGATCTCCTCGCAGACATCGAACTGCATGAGGATCAGAAGGGATCCATGGAGAGAAGGCTCGGGGTTGATCCCGGCCTTTATCTCGGACTTGATCCGGGAATCAACCTCGTTCAGAAGCACCGGGGAAGTAAGTTCGCGATCCATGAAAATGCCTTGCCAGGAAGGAGGGGACGCTCCTTAACCCTAACTAGTATTGTCCCAGAACCAGGGACATCTGGCGAGGTACATACTTGTAAGCAGTTGAAACTAAAGATAATTCAGGAATCGCGTCGGCCACGCGCCAAGAGGAGGCCGACCCCTGCAGCGGCCGCCGCCAAAATAACGCCAGCCTTCATCATGGAGCGCTGGATAGCTGTGCTCCGTTGCGCGACTAGCTCACGTTCGGGGTAGGCCCCATCTACGCCCCCAACACCTTCGTGCAAAGCCATTTGTAGAACTTCAGCGAGGTGAAGGGCGTGCCGCTCGGTGCACTGGCTGATCTGCTCCCGGCAGCTGAAACCATTGGCAATGATCAAGGAATGAGGTTCAGCTTTCCGTATGGCGGGTAACAGTTCCAGCTCTCCGATGGCAACGGAAACCTCGTACTTGTCTGCCTCGAAACCAAAAGGGCCAGCCATGCCGCAGCAACCCGGGGCGGGGGCTTGAAAATCGATTCCCATCTTTCGGAGTACCGCTTCCTCGTTACCCATGCCCATTACCGCCTTGTGGTGACAGTGGCCGTGCACGACCGCCTTACGTTTAAGTTGGGGTAACCGGAAATCGGGAGCGCATATTTCCAGGAACTCGCTTAGCAGGTACGTCTGGCGAGCCACCATCTGCGCGCGCTCGTCCTTCGCAAAGAGATTCCGCAGTTCATCGCGGAAAACAGCGGCACAGCTGGGCTCCAGGCTCACGATCGGAACGCCGGCTTGCACGTAAGGAGCTAGGGCGTCAAGAATTTGCAGCAGCAATTCCTTGGCGCGAGCGAGCATTCCGAAGTCATACAGTGGACGCCCGCAGCAAAGAGCTTTGCGCAATACCAGCACTTCGAAGCCGGCAGCCTCTAGGACGTCAACCGCGGCGATTGCCGTCCTGGGCGAGAAGTAGTTATTAAAGGTATCGGCCCATAAGATAACAGGGCGTGCACCGGCATTAGGCACCTTCCGCTTGCGGAACCACGCTTTGAACGTCTGCGGAGCAAAAGCCGGAATCCGACGCTCCTTGGGCACTCCCGCGATAGTTTTCACGATATCGCTCAATAACGGCAGCTGGGTGGTCAAATTCACGAATCCCGGAGCAAACGATGCCATTCGAGCCCATTGATCAATGTTTCCAAATGCGTAGGCATTCAGCGGGCGACGCTCGGTCTCGTAGTAATGGGATAGGAACTCTGCTTTGTAAGTAGCGACGTCGACACCGACAGGACAATCGCTCTTACATCCCTTGCACGAGAGGCAGAGGTCGAGCGAGTCCTTTACGTGTTCGTTGTGCCAACCGTCGGTAAGCAGGTCACCCTTTGTCATTTCCCATAACAGGTGAGCACGACCACGGGTCGAGTGCTCCTCTTCATGGGTGACTCTGTAGCTCGGACACATCAATCCGCCTTCGGTCCGGCGGCATTTGCCTACTCCAACGCAGCGCAGGTTGGCGTGCGCCAGGCTTCCATGATCGTCGGGATACAGAAAATGCGTCGGCGGATTCCAGGGATGATAGTCCGGGCCTAAGCGGAGATTTTCATCCATCCGGTAAGCCTCGATCAGTTTTCCCGGATTCATCTTCCAATCGGGATCCCAGATGGACTTGAATTCCCGGAATGCCTGCATCAACTCCGAGCCAAACATTTTCGGGAGCAGCTCGCCACGGGCTTGGCCGTCCCCATGCTCTCCGGAGAGAGACCCTCCATAGCTCACCACCAAGTCGGCGGCCTCTGCCATGAAGGCTCGGAACTTGCGAATACCGGGTTCGCTCTCGAGATCGAAACTGATACGGCTGTGCACGCAGGCATGTCCGAAGTGGCCGTAAAGGACCCCGCGGTACTCATACGCGGAGATCAGTTTGCGTAAGTCGCGAAGATAGGCACCGAGCCTTTCCGGTGGAACTGCCGAATCTTCCCAGCCCTCCCAAGTCAGCGGCTCACCGGGAACGTGGGATATCGCTCCCAAGCTTGATTCGCGCACCTGCCAGACTTTCGCAGCCTGCTGGCGATCGGTGTAGAGCCGCACGTTCGGAGCATTCGGGCCACGTTGAAGAGCGTTAACCATCTTGCGCGCACGATCCTCAGACTCGGCCGGGGTCTCTCCGCCAAATTCCACGAGCAGCCACCCTTTGCCTTCAGGCAGAAGCGCTAGTCCTTCAGAGTTGATGCCTTTGCGGCGGGTGTATTCGACCAGGTAATCGTCGATGCCTTCCAGTCCAATTGGCCCGTAGGACATCACTTCAGGAACGTGGTCGCCGCAGGTGAATATGTCCTGGTAAGCGACAACGGCCAAGGTGCGAGCGGGAGGGCTATCCACCAGCCGACAGGTAGCTTCGAGCACGGTGACGCAAGTGCCTTCCGAACCCACCAGAGCGCGCGCGATATGGAACCCATTTTCTGGCAGCAGGAAGTTCAGGTTGTAACCAGAGACGCGGCGTGGAATGTTGGGGAAGCGCTTTCTTACCTGGTCGCCATGCCCCGCGGCCAGGGCTTGCAGGCGCGAGTAGATTTCGCCTTTTCGACCACCTTGGACAATAAGCTTCTCTAGCTCGTCGCTCGGGGTTGCGCCAACCTTCATCCGGAAACCTTCGTAGGTCAGCACCTCGAGTTCCTCGATGTTTTCGTCGGTCTTCCCGGCCATTACCGAGTGCACGCCGCAGGAATTGTTTCCGATCATTCCACCTAACGTGCAGCGGTCATGGGTTGCCGGATCAGGACCGAACGTGAGGTGGTGCCGTTCGGCAGCGTTGCGCAAGTGATCGAGAACAACGCCTGGCTGAACCCGAGCAATTCGCTTTTCCGGATTGATCTCCAGAATCCTGTTCAGGTACTTCGACATGTCCAACACAAGCGCAACGTTGCAGCATTGTCCGGCGAGAGATGTCCCAGCGCCGCGGGTAAGAACGGGCGCGCCGAACTGTCGAGCCAAAGCGATCGCAGCAACTACATCCTCGCTATCGCGGGGAAGAACAACTCCAATCGGAACTTGCCGGTAATTGGACCCGTCGGTCGCATAGAGCGCACGGCTGCCATCGTCGAAACGAACTTCTCCTCGCAAGTGCCGTCGCAGTGCAGCACTTAGAGCTTCTGAATCGACCTTAAAAGACTTGGCTGCCTGGGCGATAGCTGCGAATTCCGGAGACATGAGGGAGAACTAATCCGAGGCTTCGTTCGCGGTATGGTCGGCCCTGCCAATCACGTTGGCGATGTGAAAGTGAGACCCGCTATCGGAGGATTCAATATTGATTGTGACAATCGAGCCTCGATCCGTCGAGACAATCGTGTAGTGTTCCCGATCACCTTCGGTCACGTTGGCGTGAGGAAACCTGTGTTTATAGAAGTCGAACACCTTACCAGGAGGATCCGAAGTCTCGAATTCTGCGGAGACGGTCTTCATCCCACCCATGACCACAGAGGCTGCGTCGGTTTTGAGAGCGTGGGCGCCTGGGTAGATATCGACGCCGATATTGCGGACGGCATCCTCGGGGTCTTTCGAGGTGGTCACTTTTCCAAATGGAGTCACGACCTGGACGTTGTCTCCATTCTGGGTAACGTGAGTCCTCCGGGCAATGTGGAGCCCGACCAGCGTAGCCGCAACCGTGCCCAAAATCCCGAGCACGATAACGACGCCTACCACGATAAGGAAGGTTTTCAAACCTTTGCTGGTTGCCGGAGTTGAAGCCGTGGCTACAGGGGATGCAGTCGCCGTCGCAGCAGGCGCTGCGGGGACCTTAACTCCGCACTTCTTGCAGAAGGAAGCGCCGGGTTCGAGGGTTGCGCCACAAGCGTTACAGAAAGCCAAAGGTCACCTCTCGGGGCGGAACGCGGGATGGAACAGCGCGGAGTATACCGCAAATTTCTTACGAATGTCGGCCGTGCGTTAGTCGCCAAATGAACGCAATGTCCGCGCGTCTCAGTACCAGGCTCGGCTCACATAGTCGCTCATGCCTAGCACAACGAGAATACCCAACCAAAACAAACCCGCGACAATGACAACGATTGTCATACGGTCACTGATGTATTTCAGTCCCATAAAGAACAAGGCAACCAGCAACATCTTGCAGGTTGCAATCGTCAGCGCCAACACAATGTTGAAGGGACCAAGTTCGAGGTAGGAGACCGCAGCGGTAGCTACCGTGAGGCAAATGAGCGCTGCCCATACGCTGACATACAGCTTGGCGGAAACGACATGCTGTGACATTCGATTCTAGCCCTTTTTATGACCAATTAGATAAAGCAAGGGGTACAAATAAATCCAAACAATGTCGACGAAGTGCCAATACAAGCCAACATTTTCGACCGGATTGAAGTAAAGAGCGCTGTATTTACCCTTCCATGCATGATAGGCAATAAACAAAACTAAACCGATCCCGATCACCATGTGCAACGCGTGAAAGCCAGTCATCGCCCAGTAGAAAGAGAAGAACAGCGCGACCTGCGAGGAATAAGGCCCGGGCCAACTCCAGTTCAGACCCGGAAACTGATGCTCTGTCCAGTGGCCATGGTACTCGATGGCCTTGATGCCCAGAAAAGCAAGTCCAAACAAGATCGTGACAAGCAAGAATACGACCGTGCTCTTGCGCCGATTCAGTTGCGTGGATCGCACCGCGAGCACCATGGTCAGACTGCTACAAAGAAGGACGACGGTGTTAATAGTTCCCCACCAGAAGTCCATGTGCTGGCTGCCTTCCAACCAGGCCGCATAATAGTAGAAGCGATACACCATATAACCGAAGAACATGCCGCCGAAAAACATGATCTCGGTGATCAGGAATACCCACATCCCCAGCATGGAGGCGTCCTGCTGCTGCTCCATACTGGAAAAATGGTGCTGCAGGTCCGGGTTGTGCGTGGCCACAACGGTCGGGCTATCGCTCAAGAGGAACCTCCTTGGGCGCATCCAGCTCATCGTAGTTGTAGGCTTCCCACGTCACGACAGGCGTCTCATCGAAATTGAAAGTAGTTGGCGGCGAACTGGTCGTCCACTCCAGTCCCGCCGCGTCCCAGGGGTTCGCATCCGCCAATTTACCGTAGCGCATCGACCAGAGCAGATACACCAT
>JBLNFC010000604.1:0-6872 GCA_050263355.1 Acidobacteriota bacterium | reverse complement strand
GCGCCGCCAGCTTCGCGCCCAGGGCCGCCCGGAATCCGAGATGAACCAGCTCTTTGAGAATGGAAAGCGGCATGAGGACACGCTGCTCGCGACTGACACATACGCCGGCAAAGTGGGTGCTTTTGAGGGAGCGAACTACGAGGCGCGTGGCTATTATCGACCGCAGGAAAACTGCATCATGTTCACGCGGCATGACTCGTTCTGCGCTGTTTGCCGCAGAGCTATCGAGCGCATCATCGCGATGTATTCGAGTCGCTGACTTGGGCAGCGACCAACTGCTTGCGGACGAAGTCGATAATTTCCAGTGTGACGTACTTAGGTCGCTGTATTTGGAAAGTGGGCTTCCGGGCGGCAGGCTTGAGCGATACTCCTTGCCACTGCGGCTTGGCAGCCTTCGCCCGATGAACAATTATGGCGTCGGCGCGATCCATAAATTCGCGCGCCGACGACTTGAAATCCGCAGTGTCAGGATCAAGCACGCTAAGGTAAAGATCGGGTCTGAAGAACTTGATGATGCTGTTGGATTCGATGATTACGTTCTGGGCAGATGCCACAATCCGGCGCACCGTGGGCATTGCCTCGGCTAGCCTTCCCTGCTCGGTGCGAACCCAGAAAGCTTGATCTGCACCCGCTATTAAGAAGCGTGAACTGTCAGACGCCCCGGACCGGTCTTTGTCCTCTGAAATGGCCCAACTGTGATCGGCAGTCGCACAATCACAAGAGGCCCCATCCGCGGCGCAAATGCCATGACCATATTGAGTGATCTTCAGTGCTGTCCAATGGAATTCGGCTAAGGCGGAGATAAGACCGGCTACTACGCTGGTTTTGCCAACATCCCGCGAATGCCCGCCGATGACGACTGTTGCCATAGTTAGATTCAGATGCGGTGTCAATGGTGGGCAGGACTGCAGGCGCTCAGCCCTTTTTTGCCAGTCTTGCCACCATAGCCAGTTCTTTCAAGTACTCGCGGATTGGCCTTGCTGGCGTCCCCCAGAATATAGTGCCTTTCCCACGAATCACTTTTTTGGTTGGCACGCCGCATTGCGCGCCCAGGATGGCACCCGACTCGATTCGCACATGATCTGCGATTCCGACCTGACCCGCGATCACGACTCCGTCTTCGATTACAGCACTTCCAGAAAGACCGGTTTGCGCGGCGATCACCACATCTTCTCCGATATGTACGTTGTGGCCCACATGGACGAGGTTGTCGATTTTCGTTCCGCGCCCGATACGAGTGACATCCAGTGCTCCTCGGTCAACGGTCGAATTTGCCCCGATCTCAACATCGTCTTCTATTTCGAGCCGGCCCACTTGGGGGAATTTCACGTACCGACCTGTTTTCGCGTCGCGTACGTACCCGAATCCGTCGCTTCCCAGCACCGCCCCCGCATGCACTATGACCCGATTTCCAATTCGCACGCCGGGATAAATTGTGACATTTGGAGCAAGGTTGCAGTGATCGCCGATATGAACGTTCGCCCCAATCCTCGATCCAGCCCCGATGCGTGTAGCACGGCCAATCTCAGCATTGTTCTCAATGGTCACGTACGCCTCAACTGTTACGTTCTCAGCCATTCGAACTGCTGGATGAATCACTGCGGTCTGATGTACGCCCGGCTCATGTCCTTGCCCGGGCGAAATGAATTCGGCCGCCCGGGCAAAGGCCAACCGCGGCAGTTCGCAAATGATCACGGGCTTGGAGGCAGGCGCAGTTTGAGCGTGACCGCAAATGATTGCCGACGCCGACGAATTCAACGCAGTCTCAAAATTGTCTTCATCCTCCACAAATACCAGGTCGCCTGCGCGGGCTGATTCGACGCTCGCAATCGCTGTGACCTCAACTGCCTCATCGCCCGTCATGGGCGCCTGCAACAACTCCGCGATTTCTTTGACGCAACGCTTCATTGCACCTTTGTATACATTCGGCGAAAGAAAGAAAAGTCGGAAGAACACACAGACTACAATCCTGAAATGCAACGGCGGATGTTTTGGCTCATCGCCATCACCCTAGGCCTTGTCGCCGACTTCGTACTTCCCTTCTGGTGGGGCGTTGCCGCTACCATTCCGATTTTCATGTTGAGCTGGTGGATTGCCTATCGAAGCGATTGGTTTTGAGACGTCCGAGACCTAATACAGGCTCTTCTCGCCGGCGGGCCTCGTTTTCCATCTCCGATGTACCCAAAGCCACTGGTCTGGATATCGCCGCACGTACTGCTCAATCACTTTTGTGAACAATGCTGTGTTAGCCACGATATCGGCTTCCTCATCCCCCGTGCGAATGAGAGCGAGTGCAGGATCGAATCGAAGGCGATATTTGCGAAGTTCTCGGTCCCATATCGTGAATCCGGGAACCACTGCCGCATCAGTACGTAAAGCGATCCGGGCCAGCCCGCTGGCGGTGCATGCGGGTATTCCGAAGAAATCGACGAACACACCCTGCGGAGGAGTCATGTTCGTGTCCATGAGGATACCGACTGTTTCGCCCGCCTTCATCGCTGAAAGCAGGCCGCGCACGAAATTGTCTTTGTCCACGGCCCGGTTGCCATGCATCGTACGCAAATGTGTGATGAAGCGGTCGAGAAAGGGATTGTCCATGCTGCGCATCACCACGTGCAGGGGGTGTCCCTGTATGGAGTGGGAGAATGCCGACAGTTCCCAACCACCCAAATGGGCGGTCAAGTAAATGACGCCCTTTCCGCGGGCCTCAGCGCGCTCGAAGTTCTCGAATCCATCGTAGACAACAATCTTCGTAACGTTTTCCCGCGTATAACTTGGAAAGAGGCAGACCTCAGCCAATTGACGGCCCAGCGAGGTAAATTCGCCGCGCAGGATTCTTCGCCTTTCATGCGCACTCTTCTCCGGAAAGGCAAGCTGCAGATTGCGCATACCCACCCGGCGAAGCTTACCGTGGAGAAGATAGACAAGTTGGCCCAGCCCAATGCCTGCGGCCCGAGCCACTGGGCGGGGTAGGATCGATATACCTCGGATTAAGAGCCAAGCCAGCGCGTACTCGAGTCGGTAGCGCATCGAGGGAAGCGTGACGGTAGCACCTGGAAAAAATTCTTGTCAAATGATTGGTCAAAGCCGTGATGGCAGCGGCATTTGACCTGTGCTAGCGGCCTTCACTCACTGCTGGAGGCTACTACTTGCTGGCTGCTTTCGTCGCCCACTTCGACAGTGTATTCAGGAATGGGTACGCGGAATCAGGCGCCGGAATGGTTCCCGTCAAAGCGGTTTTAAACGGCACCATACGCCCGTAAAATTCGCGTGTGCTGTCTTTGTCTTGGGTGACTCTAGCCCCGCTGAGGCTGATTCCAGCGAAGACACCTCGTGCCCTCGAATAGGTGAGGACTTGTGCCCGCATCTTCCAATCAGTTGAACCTTCCGCGTGCCGACCTACAGGTCCGGCGGCAACGGATGCATCTGCACCCAACTGAAACTTGCTGGATAGGAGGTTGTCCATTCCGTCCTTGTTCATGACGAGCATCACGAGATCAACAGCTTGGCCTCCGATCTGAAAGCCAACACTCCCGCCACTAACCATGAAGAATGCCGGAGCACTCCAACCCTTTTCGGTTCGACAACTGGCAACCCCACGCCCGTAACGTCCGCCAACGATGAAGCCTCCCTTGAGCAGAGAAGGGACGACGGCCACACATTCCGAAGACCCCAGCACCTCTTCGGGAATCCCCTGGTCGGGGGCACTTTCAATTTCGTTAAGCACAGTGGCAGCAGCTTCGACCCGTGTAGCGGCCTTGTTATCGGCTTTGTTTTCCGCCTGTCCGAAAGCAGAACTGACCGCACCTAGCAGTGCCAGAATGACAACTAGTTTCTTCATTTGTGTTTTTCAGCTTTCCGTATCGAAGGTGGTTCACACTCAACGATCTTAAAAGAAGTAGGCAGAGTTCGACGCGGTGGAAAATGCAATGTTGCGGTAGAGGAGTTGGCGTAGTGAATACCTGGTGGCAGAAAAATCGGGGCTGAAATCAGTGACCCTAATCGCCGATTCCAACCCCGTCTCCCAGGTTCTGTGGTAGGTAAGCGCAGTATGCCCCCGGGCGTCGGAAGCAACAAGATTACCGAGGTCATGGGCCTCAGGTAACCTCAGTCAGCAAATTTATTAAGAGAACGTGGTCCTGAAGTCGGAACGCTAGATGGTAGGCAGAATACGAGGTGAACAAAGAGTGATCGGAGAGCACGGGAACAGTCAGAGAGACGCCGACAACTCGACGTTGGACTTGCGTCTAGAATGCCTTGCCGCCGAAGCGGGTCTATTTGGCCGATACCAGTGAGTGCGTAATCGCATGCACGGATAGAGCAATACGATTCTGCACACCGACCTTGCGCATCAGTTTCGCAACGTGCGCCTTGACGGTGCGCTCTTCGATACCCAGGGCAGCACCAATTTCTTTATTGGAACGACCAGCTACCAGCATCTCCAGAACTTCTTTTTCGCGATCGGTAAAGGTAACGCGGCCTGCGGGAAAAATGCGTCCCGGAGACGAGCTCACCCGCTCGATGAACATCGATAGAACCCGGCGTGGCGCCCAAACCGATCCCTGGTACACCACACGGATCGCCTGAACAAACTCGGTCGGTGTTGCCGCTTCGTCCACGTAACCTTTCGCTCCCGACGCAATTGCCTTCAGGATGGTCTCTTCGTCTATACCCGAGCCGGTCACGATGATTCGCAGGTCTGGACGCGCCGCCTTTAGGCTGGCCATCTGATCGAAAAGGTTCTGCCCGCCCCGGTTCCCAAGCAGTACCAGGTCGATGGTTTTTTCCATGCTGATTTCCGGCAGTGTGGCCGAGAGCAATTCAAAGTCGGGTTCGGAATCAAACAGCGCTCGAAAACCGACGAAACGTAGAGGATCACTCTCGACAACCGCGATACGAATGATAGGCTTCCTGGCAACTGCAGGTTTCATAGCGTTCCTATTTGAGTTAATCTGCCGTTAGCATAGCTGCAATCATGTTGTAATCAAAGAGGGGCAGCTATGGGAACATTACGCCAGTAACCCGGCTCAATGAAGCCTGCAAAGGTCCTGCAGATGAAGAACAGGTTTTCCCATATCGGAATAGTTATTTTCGCTTTCCTGCTGGCGGCAAGTAGCGTCGCCCTCTCCCAAACTCCGGCTCCCTACCAGCCCCAGTTCCCGGGCGATCCTGCCCATTCGGCGGCGGAGGCCAGTGCACTTGGCTACATGCGCGTGGTGCTTCGAGCGCAGCGTCAATACAAGACCAAACACGATCACTTTGCGCCTTCGTTACCGGCGCTAGCCCATACCGGAACGTTCACTCCCCGTATGGCGCGCTCTACCGATCGAGGTGATTACACCGTAAAGTTCCATAGTAAGAAAGACGGCTTTAGCCTCGCCATGATACCGAAACAATACGACGACCAGCACCGCGCCTTTTATGCCGAGGAAGACGGCGTCATCCGTGCTGAAGAAGGAAAGCCCGCGACCGCGGATTCGGCGAAACTCAAGTAACTCCGCGGCGTCGCGAAGGGCGACGGCGTTTAGGCGGGCGTTCCCGGCTTAATGTCCACAGCCTTACCGTCTCGGTAGGTTACGGTCAGCGGCTTTCCCCCATTCGGGTACTTCACCGTTTTCGTTGCGGGATCGTCCGAACGTTCCGGGGTTCCCATTCCGATGGCGAAATCGGCCTGCAGCTCGTTCATGCCGGGCTTGACTTCATGCTTGTCAATGGAATCCCAGACATCTGATGGCCAGTGCTTATAAAGTTCCTTGGGATCCTCAATGAAGACTACCTCATCGGCATAGATTCGATAGTCGCCAGCCGACTCGCTGCCGATTGGGAATGCGAAGTCTTTCCCCTGCTGCTGAAATACAGCTAGTACTTGCTTTTGGCCGGGCGCACCAGTTGAAGGTGCAAGGACAACGTCTTTGATCTGCAATCTCTGGAGGGGTAAAAGGAATCCAGCTTCGTGACTCAGGCTGGCTCGATGCGATGCAGGATTGTATGGATAGTACGCGTAACGGTAACCCTCCTTTACCCAGACGGGTTGTTTGGCAAGTTCTCGCGCGGACTTCAGGTCGTAAGCGTGAAGTTTTTTGGGGGTGACGTAATAGTCTGGATTCAGGGGCGGCGCAGACCCTGTAGCGTTCTTTGCTTTTTCCTGCTGGTTAGCTTCGTACCGCTGGTAGAAGATCCAGCCAGCCCGGAGAGCGGCAACCGCGATTGCGATGACCAGAACAATCTGAATTTTCTGCTTCATGGATTTTTGTTTCCGCCCCGTTAAGGCTTGTGGACGTCCAGCTTTCACGTTTCAGTTAAACTATAAATCGAGGCTGAGTCGAAGCAGCGCTGCAGCGCATCTAGGATAGTGCATGCCAACTATTACCCAGGAAGACGTCCTCGCCGTTCTAAAGAATTGCTATGACCCTGAGATCCCCGTGAACATCGTGGACCTAGGCCTAATCTACGACGTGCGCTTCGAAGCGGCACCAGAAGGGCAGCAGGATGTTACCGTTGAGATGACGTTGACTGCCCAAGGCTGTCCGGCTCACGTCAGCATCAGCGAAGACGTAAAAGCGCGCTTGCAGCAGATTCCAGGAGTTCGCACAGGAAACGTGAATATCGTCTGGACTCCACCCTGGACGCCGGAGCGCCTCAGTCCAGACGCCCGTAAACAACTTGGCATCGAGTAGGAACCCGCCGCAAAGGCGTCAGTAACCAAAGTCCCTTAGCGCCACTCGACCGCGCTTCTCGATTAAATCCGCGATGCGTTCGCCGGCTCGGGAAATGCCGTCCAGAACGCGCACGCCGCGATCGGCGTATTCAGGCAAACGGTCTTTTATCTCTTCCATCTTGTCGGGATACTCCGAAGCCAGAACAGCTCCCCC
>JBLNFC010000603.1:0-7538 GCA_050263355.1 Acidobacteriota bacterium | reverse complement strand
TGCGTCCCTGCGACCACCCCAAGCACTTCGCCGGCGCGAACTTTTCCCCTTCGAAGCAGAACCCGCTCTGCCGTGCTGACCATCGCCTCCCCCGACCGCGCTTGCGCATGAAACACTGGATGCACTCCCCACAGCAAATTAAGCCGGTTACAAACGTGCGGCAGGTGGCTGAAAGCAAAGATTTCCGGTTTGGGGCGATACTTGGAAATAAGCTTGGCGGTGTTCCCAGTTTCGGTGAAGACCGCAATGGCACCCATGTCGAGACCCTGCGCGGCATGCGCCACGGACTCGCAAATAGTTTCCGCAATAGAAAGCGGTTGCGTGCTTCTGCGCCGGCGCTCAGCATCTTCGGGGAAATTGCGCTCCGCCTCAACCACGATGCGGCTCATTATCGCAACTGCCTCCCGCGGATACTTGCCGCTGGCTGTTTCGGCTGAAAGCATCACGGCATCTGTGCCGTCAAAGATTGCGTTGGCCACGTCGCTGGCTTCCGCACGTGTAGGGCGCGGATTTTCGACCATCGACTCGAGCATCTGCGTCGCCGTGATCACCGGCTTGCGATAATCGGAAGCTCTGCGAATGACCTGTTTCTGGATAACAGGCACTCTCTCTGCTGGCAGTTCCACGCCCAAATCACCGCGGGCGATCATCACCGCGTCAGCTGCGTCCAGAATGTCGTCCAACTGCTCAATGGCTTGCGGCTTTTCCAGCTTTGCCACGATGGGAACCTTGGCCCCAAGCGAAGCCATTAACTCTTTCACGGTTAAAACGTCCGCGGCTGAGCGAACGAAGGAGAGCGCCACAAAATCAACGCCATGCTTGAGCCCGAATTCTAGATCTCTGCGATCCTTCTCAGTGAGCGAGGGCACAGTAAGGGCGGCACCGGGGATGTTGATCCCTTGCTGCTCCCCCAGTAATCCACCATTGATAATCTCGCATTCGACGTCGTCACCGTCGATAGAATCGACCCGCAGCTCAATGAGTCCATCCGAAAGCAAAATGCGGTCGCCGGGATTGACATCTTGCGCAAGGGAAGGGAACGTGGTCGAAATAAGTTTCTCGCTGCCCGGCACATCTCGCGGAGTAATCACGACACGAGAACCGGCCTCGAGTAGAACCGGATTATGTGCCTTCAGCCGTCCCGTGCGGATCTTGGGGCCTTGTAGATCTTGCAAGATGCAGACAGTGCGCTCCTCTTTTTTGGCGGCGCGGCGCAAACGCTGGATACTCCGAGCGTGCTCTTCGTGAGAGCCGTGGGAGAAATTCAGCCGCGCCACATCCATCCCGAGCCGAAGCAACTCGCGTATCGACGATTCAGAGTTTGAGGCAGGACCGATCGTGCAGATGATCTTCGCGCGACGGCCTACGACAGGCGAGACGCCCGCGAGAGCGAGATCTACAATGATCGCTGCGTCGTCGCTGGAGACATCTCCTGAGACTAGGTCGAGTTTGGTCACGCCTTCTTACCCCTGAGCTGAACACGACGCTCGATTTTTCGTATGTGCAGTTTGCTTATTTCGCAGCGGGCTGCGGCGTTTCGACGACCACTGGCGAAGGCTTTCCCAAGACTCCGCGCGGGAAGAGCATGGCATTGAATTCCGCACCTACCAAAATGACGAGGGAAACCATGTACATCCAGACCAGCAATGCAATGCCGAATCCCAGAGAACCGTAAATCACGCTGTAATCGGCGTAATGATTCAAGTACCAGCCAAACAGCAGGGTTGCTCCAAACCACATACCGGTGGCGAGAATCGCGCCTGGCAAGACGTTATGCCACGGCTGCGTTCGAGGCACCGCGTTGTGGTAAATCAGCGCGATCACGGCGATGCTGGTCAGGGTGGCAACCGTCCAACGTATAGCTGTCCACGCCAGCAGGACGAAAGGCCCGAATTCGTGACCGATGTGAAATAGCAGCCGCGTTTCAATGCGGCTACCGAACGCAATCAGGATTGTCGAAAACGTCATGGGCACGCCGGCCAGGATAACCAGCGAGAACGCAATAAAGCGCTCCTTCAAAAGACCCCATACTTTGGGCAGCTGGTAAGCATTCCGAAACCCTTCCATCCACGAAATCATCACGCCTGATGCCGTCCAGAGCGTCAGCAGGGAAGTCGTGATCAACAGTCCCACCGTGCGCTGGTTGGGCCCTCTCAGATAAGCGATCGCAGTGGCGCTTCCGGCGGGCAGTATGCGGCCCAGCGCATAGGAGATCTCGCGCAGATAGGATTCCCCCTTGCTGGAAGTTGCCAGCACAGACCCAACCACGAGGAGAGCCGGGAAAAAAGTAAGAATGGATGAATATGCCGATGCTTTTGCCACGGCGAATGCATCGTGCTGAAAGGCACGCCACAACGCGAGACGCAGCAGGCGCAGGAACTGAAACATGCGTGGCCCTAGGGTATTGCGGGAACTGGCGGGCTGCAACACCTTCCTGCCGACGGTGCGTTGATGCTCGAAATGCTTGGGGTTTGCGTGCATATCCAATAAGGAAATGGGGGCGGTTTGCGCCGCCCCCTTCTCCGTTTGGCTTGTGCTACTCCGCCGTCAGTTCCTCCGTCTCACCCTCTCGCCGCATCAACTCGAGAGCGCGTTCGGCTTCTTCATAAGCAGCCGAGACCTCTTCCTGCACCTTGGCTGCAGCCTCTTCCATTTCTGGAGAGAGGCGCACGTTCCGGTAATACTCCATACCAGTTCCGGCAGGAATCAGGCGACCAACGATGACGTTCTCCTTGAGCCCGCGCAGGTGATCCACCTTGCCCTGAATAGAAGCTTCCGTGAGCACGCGCGTGGTCTCCTGGAACGATGCTGCGGAGATGAACGACTCGGTTGCCAGCGACGCCTTGGTGATGCCGAGCAGTAACGGCCGTCCCGTTGCCGGCTTGCCGCCCTGCGCGATGACACGCTCGTTCTCCTCGCGGAAGCGGAACTTGTCCACCTGCTCTTCCAGGAGGAACTGGGTGTCGCCCACGTCCTCGACTTTCACCCAGCGCATCATCTGACGAACGATCACCTCGATGTGCTTGTCACTGATGTTCACACCCTGCAGGCGATAGACTTCCTGGATTTCATTGACCAGGTAAGCCTGGAGTTCCTTCTCGCCCAGTACTGCCAGGATGTCGTGCGGGTTGAGCGGCCCATCCATAAGCTGTTCTCCAGCTCGAATGCGCTCGCCTTCCTGCACGTTGACGTGCACGCCGCGCGGCACCTGGTATTCCTTCTCCGTGCCGTTGTCGGCGACGACGTAGATCTTGCGCTGACCCTTCGAGACCTCGCCGAACTTGACCATGCCATCGATCTCGCTGATGACGGCGGTCTCATGCGGCTTGCGGGCTTCGAACAATTCCACCACGCGTGGCAGACCGCCCGTGATGTCCTTGGTCTTCGTGGTTTCGCGCGGGATCTTCGCCAGCACGTCGCCTGGGAACGTCTGATCCCCGTCCTGCACCATAAGGTGAGCGCGGGATGGCATCAGGTACCGCTTGCTCGACTTGCCCTTGACCACGATCGCAGGCTGACGTTTTTCATCCGGAGAGTCGGCCACAACGTGGCGAGACAGACCGGTGACCTCGTCCACTTCTTCGTGGAGCGTGACGCCTTCCTGCAGGTCCTTGAACTGCACAGTTCCGCCGATTTCGGTCAAGATCGCGAAGGTATACGGATCCCACTCGACCATCACTTGGCCAAGCTGAACCGGATCTCCCTCGCTCACTTTTACCTTCGCGCCGTACACCACCGAGTAGCGCTCGCGTTCGCGGCCCTTCTCGTCGACGACAGCAATGGAACCATTGCGGTTCATGACCACCAGATCGCCCGCTTTGGACTTCACGGTTTGCAGGTTGATGAAGCGAACACTGCCATTGTTCTTGGCATCCAGGCGAGACTGCTCGGATACTCGCGATGCTGTACCGCCAATGTGGAAGGTACGCATCGTGAGCTGCGTTCCGGGCTCGCCGATCGATTGAGCGGCGATAACGCCGGTTGCCTCACCGAGTTCCACCAGACGTCCCGAAGCCAGGTTGCGGCCGTAGCACATGACGCACACGCCACGCTTAGACTCGCAAGTCAGCACTGAGCGAATTTTCACACGCTCAATACCGGCAGCCTGGATCGATCCAGCCAGCTCTTCGGTGATCTCCTGGTTGATGTCGACGATGACGTTCCCTTCGTAGTCCTTGATCTTCTCAAGCGAAACACGACCCACGATACGGTCGCGAAGCGGTTCGATAATGTCACCCGCTTCTACGATGGATCCCACATAAATGCCATCCACCGTGCCGCAGTCGTATTCGCTGATGATCACGTCCTGGGCAACGTCGACCAGACGGCGAGTCAGGTAGCCCGAATCGGCGGTCTTCAGCGCCGTGTCGGCCAATCCTTTACGCGCGCCATGCGTCGAGATGAAGTACTGCAGCACATTCAGCCCTTCGCGGAAGTTCGCCGTAATGGGTGTCTCAATGATCTCGCCAGAAGGCTTAGCCATCAGACCACGCATTCCGGAGAGCTGACGAATCTGCTGTTTCGATCCGCGAGCACCGGAATCCGCCATGACGTAAATCGGATTGATTGCGCCTTCCTTGTCCTGCTTCTGCATCTCGCCGAACATCTCGTCAGCAACTTTTTCGGTAATCGCCGACCAGATTTCGATGACCTTGTTGTAGCGTTCACCGTTCGTGATGGCGCCATCCAGGTATTGCTGCTGAACGTTAACCACCTGCTTCTCGGCATCGCGAACAAGGATCTTCTTGTCGTCGGGAATGACCATGTCGTCAATACCGATCGACAGCCCTGCCCGGGTTGCGTACCGGAAACCGAGGTCCTTCACCTGGTCGAGCATCTTGACCGTGGTCTCGAGCCCGAAACGCAAGTAGCAGTAGTTCACCAGTTGACCGATGCCCTTCTTCTTAAGCAAGCCGTTGATGTACGGCATGCCCTTCGGCAGTTGATCGTTCAGAATCGCCCGCCCAACCGTGGTGTTGATATACCCACGTTCCACATTGGTCGAATCGGTGTGCATTACGTCCTGATCGTCGTATGCGCTGGTAAGGTCGATCACTTCACCGCTGTAGCGCAGACGAATGGGGGTAAGCGTTTCCACTTCACCGGCCTCGCGAGCGAGCAGCACTTCCTCGATGTTGGCGAACGAGCGGCCTTCGCCCTTTGCGCCGGGTTTGCCTTTCGTCAGGTAATAGAGACCCAGAACCATGTCCTGAGTGGGCACCGTAATGGGCTGCCCTGATGCTGGTGACAGAATGTTGTGTGACGACAACATCAGCACGCTGGCTTCGACCTGCGCTTCCGGCGAAAGCGGAATGTGTACGGCCATCTGGTCGCCGTCGAAGTCTGCGTTAAACGCTGTGCAGACCAGCGGGTGAATCTTGATGGCTTTGCCTTCGACCAGCACCGGTTCGAACGCCTGGATGCCCAGCCGGTGAAGCGTTGGAGCGCGGTTCAGCAACACCGGGTGATCCTTAATCACCTCTTCGAGAATGTCCCAAACGATGGACTCCTGCTGCTCCACCATTTCCTTGGCTTGCTTGATGGTGGTGCAGTGGCCTGTTTGCTCAAGCCGGTGATAGATAAACGGCTTGAACAACTCCAGAGCCATCTTCTTGGGCAAACCGCACTGATGCAGCTTGAGCTCCGGTCCAACCACGATCACGGACCGGCCTGAGTAGTCAACGCGCTTGCCCAGCAGGTTTTGACGGAAGCGTCCTTGCTTGCCTTTCAATGTGTCGGATAGCGACTTCAGCGGCCGGTTGTTGGCGCCACGCAGCACGCGTCCACGGCGGCCATTATCGAACAGCGCATCGACGGCTTCCTGCAGCATGCGCTTTTCATTGCGCACAATGACTTCAGGCGCGTGCAGGTCCATCAGCTTCTTCAAACGGTTGTTGCGGTTGATCACGCGCCGATAAAGATCGTTCAGATCCGAGGTCGCAAAGCGCCCTCCATCCAGGGGAACTAGCGGGCGTAGCTCGGGTGGAATAACCGGGATGACGTCGAGAATCATCCAATGCGGCTTGTTGCCGCTCTTGCGGAAAGCCTCAACCACTTTCAGGCGCTTGGCATACTTGAGGCGCTTCTGCATCGAGTTCTCGTGCTTCATCTTCTCGCGCAGTTCAACGCCCAGACCCTCGGCATCCACACGCTTCAGCAATTCCTTGATTGCTTCCGCGCCCATCATGGCCTTGAAACCAGTGGGCCGGTATTGCTGGTCGAGTTCGCGGTACTTTGCTTCGTCTTTAATGACTTCGCGTTCTTTTACCGGAGCGTCGCCCGGCTCAACCACAACGTAAGCCTCGAAATAGAGAACCGATTCGAGATCACGCAGGGAGATATCAAGCAGGTGACCGATGCGGCTGGGAAGGCCCTTGAAGAACCACACGTGCGAGCAGGGCGAAGCCAGCTCTATGTGCCCTAGCCGTTCGCGGCGTACTTTCGACAGCGTTACTTCTACGCCGCACTTGTCGCAGATGACGCCGCGATGCTTCATCCGCTTGTACTTGCCACACAAACACTCCCAATCAGTAACCGGTCCAAAAATGCGGGCGCAGAACAGGCCGTCCCGCTCGGGTTTGAAGGTGCGGTAGTTGATGGTCTCCGGCTTCGTAACTTCTCCATGCGACCAGCTCCGGATCTTCTCGGGTGAAGCCAGGCTGATGCGGATGGCGTCGAAGTCAGCTACCGGGTTTCCCAGATCAAAGGGGCTCGAACGATACAAGGTATTCCTCCGCTTCCTGCGACATTACGCTGCCGCTCGCGGCTCCCAACTTCATTCTCAGTTCTCCGTTCCCGGTTCTCCGTTGAAAACCGGCTCTGAACTTATTGCCTTTCTGCGGCACCGAGAGCACGTGCCGCAGCGGCTCATCTTCTAATCTCTAGTCCTGTGTAGCGGCGGGTCCTGCACCCGTATACCGGTCCGAAGACCCGCGCCACACGGATCTTAGTCCGCCGCTGCTGCGGCAACCGGCTTCTTCTCGGCTGCCTTGATCAGCTCTACGTCAAGACAGAGCGACTGCAACTCGCGGATCAGAACGTTGAAAGACTCGGGCACACCGGGTTCCATGGCAGCCTCGCCCTTCACAATGGCCTCGTAGATCTTGGTTCGGCCATACACGTCGTCTGACTTTGCGGTCAGCAGTTCCTGCAGGATGAATGCGGCGCCGTACGCTTCGAGCGCCCAAACTTCCATCTCTCCGAATCGCTGTCCGCCGAATTGCGCCTTTCCGCCCAGAGGCTGCTGAGTGATCAGCGAGTACGGCCCGATGGAGCGAGCGTGAATCTTGTCGTCCACCAGGTGCGACAGCTTGAGCATGTAAATGAAGCCGACTGTTACCGGCTGCTCAAACTTCTCGCCCGTAATGCCGTCGTAAAGCGTCGTCTTACCCGAGGTGGGTAAGCCAGCATGCTCCAGCAGCGCCTTGATTTCCGTTTCTCGAGCCCCGTCGAACACGGGCGATCCCATGAATACTCCACGGGTCAATGTGTGTGCGACAGCGTCGAGCGTCTCGTCGTCGTATTCCGCCACGGTGTCC
>JBLNFC010000602.1:0-2907 GCA_050263355.1 Acidobacteriota bacterium | reverse complement strand
CATGGGATCAATACGATTCCGTTCTTTATCTATTATTCGATGTTCGGGTTCCAACGTATCGGCGACCTGATTTGGGCCGCCGCCGATATGCGTACCCGTGGTTTCCTGGTTGGCGGAACAGCGGGACGCACAACGCTCGCAGGCGAAGGCCTTCAGCATCAGGACGGACACAGTCATGTATTGGCGCTGTCGGTTCCCAACCTTCTTGCCTATGATCCGGCATTTGCCTACGAAATTGCCGTTATCATTCAGGATGGAATCAGGCGAATGTACGTGGACGGAGAATCCATCTTCTACTACCTGACAGTCACCAACGAGCCTCTGCCCATGCCCGAGATGCCGCAGGGAAAAGACGTGCGCAGTGGGATATTGAAAGGGATATACCGCTTTAAAGCAAGCGAGAAAAAAGATTCAAAGCTGCATGCCCAACTCTTTGGCAGCGGGACAATCATGTTCGAGGTACTCAAAGCGCAGAAGATCCTTGAAGAAAAGTACGGGGTCGCTGCCGACGTTTGGAGCGTTACCAGCTACAAGGAACTCTATCGCGAGGCCAATGAGTGCGAGCGTTGGAACATGCTGCATCCCGGGCAGCAGCCCAAAATTCCATTCATTACTCAGACCTTGAAAGATGCACCAGGGGTTTTCGTGGCGGCATCAGATTACATGAAAGTCTTGCCGGAAAGCATCTGTCAGTGGGTACCGCGGCGTTTGGTATCGCTTGGCACCGATGGTTTCGGACGCAGCGAAAATCGTGCTGCATTGCGTGATTTTTTTGAAGTGGATGCCAAGCACATCGTGCTCGCCACGCTTAATGCCTTGGCGCGCGACAAACAGATTCAGCCGGATGTTCTGCAGAAGGCTTTAAAGGATCTCGGGATCAATCCGGACAAGCCGAATCCGGCAATCAGCTAAGAGGGAATAACTGTGACCGAATTCAAACTACCCGAGCTCGGGGAAAACATCGAACAGGGTGACCTCGTACGGCTGATGATCGCGCCCGGCAATATTGTCAATGAAGGCCAGCCTGTGATGGAACTGGAAACCGACAAGGCCGTAGTTGAAGTTCCGTCCTCCGTAGCCGGAGTGGTCAAAGATGTCCGCGTAAAAGAAGGCGACAAGCTGAAAGTCGGACAGGTCATTTTCACCGTTGAAAATGGGGCGGGTACCAGAAGTAAGCCTACTGAAGCACCCGCAAACGCATCGCGCTCCGTTCAGCCGTCCGCACAGACCGCAGCGCCTACTGCGGGAAGCGAAGCCCCTACGAATCGGGCAACAGCGCCCGAGTTTGCGGCTAGTCCTGAACGCGGAATTCCGGAGGCAGATGCTCCAGCAGTTCAGTCTCGCAGCTCTGTAGCCTCAGGTGGCACTGCGACCGAGTTTCGGTTACCAGAACTCGGTGAAAACATCGAGCAAGGCGACTTAGTCCGGATCATGATTTCTGCCGGAGCAAAGGTTTCAGAAGGGCAGCCTGTTATCGAGCTTGAAACGGATAAGGCCGTCGTAGAAGTTCCTTCTTCTGTCAGGGGAGTAGTCAAAGAAATTCGTGTCAAAGAAGGCGAAAAGCTGAACGTAGGTCAGGTCATCTTCACGCTGGAAGGCGGTGCGGTGGCCGAGCCTGCACGACCGAAGTCTTCGCCTGTGGAGCACGTCTCTGGGCAGCATGGCGCGCGACTGGCGTTTCAGGCCGCTATTCAGGCTGAAGGTAAGACGGAACGTGAAGCGCTTCCGCCCGATTTCCCGCCGCCGCTGGCACCTGCGTTTAGCATGCCGGCCCAGCTGGAAAAGGTTGCTGGCACAGAACATCGGGACCCGATACCTGCAGCGCCCAGCGTGCGGCGCCTCGCTCGCGAATTGGGTGTGGATATCTATGGTGTGAAGGGCAGCGGTCCTGGTGGGCGTATCAATGAAGACGATGTTAAGGGCTACGCCAAGCTGTTGCTGGCTACAGCTGTTTCTGCTGCACAGGTGTCGCGCGGCCCAGTAGAGCCAAAACTTCCCGACTTCTCTAAGTGGGGAACTGTTGAACGCGTCTCTATACGCGGTGTTCGAAGAAAAACGGCGGAGCACCTCCGTGAATCGTGGAACACGGTGCCGCACGTCACGCAACAGGATCGTGCCGATATTACGGAACTGGAGCAACTGCGCGCCCGCTTTGCTCCCAAAGCCGAGCAAGCCGGCGGCAAGATGACTATCACCGCCATTGCGCTCAAAGTGGTCGCATCGGCGTTAAAGATTTATCCTCAGTTCAACGCTAGCATCGACATGGAGCGCGAGGAGATTGTTTACAAGCAGTACATCAACATTGGTGTTGCTACAGATACGGAGCGTGGCCTATTGGTACCAGTTCTGCGCGATGTCGACAAGAAGAACATCGTGGAGCTGGCCGGCGAGTTGGCCCAGCTCTCGAAGAGAGCTCGTGAAAAGAAGCTGAAGCCTGAAGAGATGGAAGGAGGCACCTTCACTATCACGAATCTCGGCGGAATCGGCGGTACAGGGTTTAGTCCCATCGTGAACCATCCGGAGGTCGCGATTCTGGGTCTTTCGCGTTCGCGGATGGAGCCGGAGTGGATTAATGGCAAATTCGAGCCGCGCCTGATTCTGCCGCTCTCGCTTTCCTACGATCACCGGCTGATCGATGGCGCCGATGCTGCACGGTTTGTGCGCTGGATCGCCGAAGCCTTCGAGCAACCGTTCCTGCTGTCGGTACAAGGCTGAAGACGCTGCTTTTTACTGCGTTCCGTCTGCCCCGGGCGGAGCAAGCGATCCGCGGTGGGGTGAAGACGACCTGCAGATTCTGCTTTCGTGCTCGGGAGGGTGGTTAAGTACGGACCGAATCTGCTGTCAACCTGCTGTCATCGAATTCATCGTAAAAGGATAGATTGTTTGCATGGCTGATAACTCCAATCT
>JBLNFC010000601.1:0-7821 GCA_050263355.1 Acidobacteriota bacterium | reverse complement strand
CACGCGTTTCGGGCAAGCCGACGTGGGCGGTAAGCTTCCGTCTCGGTCTTCGGTTCTTCAGTGTTGACTCTTCGCCATCAGTGGTCGGAATGAAGTGCGCGGATTTTTCTCACCATAGATAATTTTTGTCACCATACATATGCTCGAGCTAGGAAGTCCGGGTACAAGCAGGAGAAGAACGGGCCGTAAAGGGTATCGCCTGCCGATGGACTACTGAATACTGACGATTGAGGTGTGATCACGTTGCCAATTTGGCGAAACGGTGCTTCATCCAGTAAAATCTAAGTTTCGCCTATCAGTTCTGAAATCTTCTGGAGAAAGCAGTCCAATGGCACAAGTATGTGATATCTGCGGCAAGGGGCCGCAGTTCGGGAACAACATCAGTCACGCGCACAACGTCACCAAGCGGCGCTGGAACGTCAATCTACGCCCGGTGCGCGCCAAGGTTGGCAGCGCGACCAAGCGCATCCGCGTGTGCACGTCCTGCCTGCGCAGCGGCAAAGTGGTAAAAGCCTAAGAACAGGTACGAAGTAGGATTTACGAGGTACGATTTAAAAATCGTTGGCCGAACCTCCGTGGTTTGTTGTAGGCAGATGCTGTAACTGCGACTTTGGAAGTACGATCCACTCGTCAATCGTAATTCGTCCTCGTCAATCTCTTCCTTACTGCACCCCGACCAGGCGCACGTCGAAAATCAAAGTGGAATTGGGAGGGATCACTGGCGGATATCCTTGCGCTCCGTAGGCGAGGCTTGGGGGAATCTTCAGCTGGCGCTTGCCGCCCACCTTCATTCCGGCGACACCTTCATCCCAGCCCTTGATTACCTCACTGGCGCCCAGCTTGAATTCGAACGGTTTGCCCGAACCGACGGAACTGTCGAACTTCTTGCCATTGGTCAGCCAGCCCGTGTAGTCAACTTTGACGGTTTTACCGGTCTCAGCTACGGGGCCGGTCCCCGGCTTGATGTCCCAATACTGCAAGCCGGAGGCCGTGGTGGTGCCCGGACCGGTAACGTGCGTAGGACCACCAGTCGCTTTGTGCGGAGTCGACTTCGTGGCACCCGTCGTCGATTTTTTGGATGCTGTGCCAGTCGTGGATTTCGGGGATTTCGTGGTTGTGCCGGTCTGTGCAAAGGCGGCTACAGCCAATGCCAGCGTTCCGATGACAGCTGTTTTCATCATCAATTCAGCTCCTTGAAACTCGTTCCATTCTTATGCCAATGCGATCACGTCTATCTCCACCAGTACATCCTTGGGCAGGCGTGCTACCTCTACTGTGGAGCGAGCGGGCGGCTGCGAGGAAAAGTGTTTTCCGTAGACCTCATTCATCGCGGCGAAGTCATTCATGTTCTTGAGAAAGACCGTCGCGCGTACGACCTTTTGCAGGCTGCTTCCAGCAGCTTTCAGAATTCCGGACAGATTTTGCAGGACGCGTTCCGTTTGTGCACCAACATCGCCCGATACGAGAGTGTTGGTTACGGGATCGATCGAGACCTGCCCCGAAACGAAAACAAATCCGTTAGCGCGAATTGCCTGGGAATACGGACCGATGGCTCGTGGGCCATCATTAGTAGAGATCACATCTCGCATGAACGCGGTTCTCCGTTGTCAGTTGTTCGTCTCTCATTTCTGACGAGCACTCGATTGTAGATTGCGCTTCGCGAATTGCAAACCGTGTTCCGGCCCAAGTGGCTAGCCCGTCGCAAACAGGACGGTTCAGGAAGCCTTTGTTCAGGTTCTAAGAGGTCCAATTATGAATCGCCACGGACAACGGAGAACCTGAGACGTAATCTGCCGAAGTGCCGACGACGGCTGGGTGCTCTAAAGTTTCTGCAGTCTTTGTACGTCGTGAACGCCAGGTATTTTTCGCACTCCGGCGATGATGGTCTCCAGGTGCTTGAGATCGGAAATATCAAGTACAACGTCGATGTTCGCCTGTCCGCTGGCCGTGCGGGCTTCGATGTTACGAATATTCGTTTTCGCATCGCTGATCACGGCAGTTATTTGCTTCAGCATGCCCCACTTGTCGTCACAGAAGAGCGTCAGCTTGACGGGATACGCGGCAGTCGCGCCTTCTTCCTTATCGCGGGTCCACTGCACGTCGATGCGGCGCTCGGGCTCATACATGAGATTCGTGACATTGGGACAGTTGATGGAATGCACCGCAACGCCCTTGCCGCGAGTTACGTAGCCGACAATGCCTTCGCCGCGAATAGGGTTGCAACATTTCGCCCGATACACAAGGAGATCGCCGTGTCCCTTAACGGTGATTGCGTTGGCATCACCGCCGAAGACGCGTCGCACCACGCTGGCGAAACCAGCAGGCTTATCTTCTGCGTCGCTGGCTGGCTGCGCGCCCGGCGGAGCAAGTCTCCCCAGCACCTGGCGCGCGGAATACTTGCCGAAACCGATCCCAGCCATCAGGTCGTCCGAGCGGCCTAGCCCGTAATCAGCGGCAATCTTGTGCAGGTCGTCATCCTTGATGTCTTTCAAGGAGATCCGATATTTTCGGGCTTCCTTTTCGATCAGCTTGCGCCCGATTTCAATGGCTCGTTCGCGCTGGTGGATGTTCAGCCAATGCTTGATCTTGTTGCGAGCGCGCGACGACTTGACCACGGAGAGCCAATCGCGGCTTGGCTTATGTCCTGGCTGTGTGAGGATCTCGACGATGTCGCCGCTGTGCAGCTTGTGACGCAGTGGAACCATCCGACCGTTCACCTTTGCGCCCACGCACGTGTGTCCCACCTCGGTATGAATCGTATAGGCAAAATCAATGGGGGTTGAGTCGCGCGGCAGGACAACCACTTTGCCCTTGGGTGTGAAGGTGTAAACCTCTTCCGGGTAGAGATCAATTTTCAGCGTGGAAAGAAATTCGTTGGGATCTGAAACGTCGCGCTGCCACTCCACTACCTGGCGCAACCAGGCGAGACGCTGTTCGTCTTGTGCCGTTACTGGTCCGTCTTTGTACTTCCAGTGAGCAGCAATGCCTTCTTCGGCGATCTTGTGCATCTCTTCGGTGCGGATCTGGACTTCGAATGGCGTTCCGTTCTCCGCAATGACCGAAGTATGGAGAGACTGATAGAAGTTCGGCCGCGGCATTGCAATAAAGTCTTTAATGCGGCCGGGCACGGGACGCCACACATTGTGGATAATCCCGAGTACCGCATAACAATCCTGGACGGAGCGCGTGATCACGCGCATGGCGCAGAGATCGTAGACCTGATCTACGGTGATTCGTTGGCGCACTAGCTTCTTATGAATGCTATAGACCCGCTTGATGCGGCTTTCTACAGAAGCAGTGATCCCCGCTTCTTTGAGCTTGTCACGCAGCACTGATTCGACTGACGCCAGGAATGCTTCGCCTTCTTTGCGGCGGGCTTCGACCGCCTCGTGCGTGTTCTGGTAAGCGACGGGGTCGAGATAACGGAAGCCGAGATCTTCCAGTTCACCACGGATTTTGCCCATGCCTAGCCGGTGGGCAATGGGGGCGTAAATGTCCAGGGTTTCACGGGCAATTTTTTGTTGACGTTCGGGGTCGAGGTGCTCGAGAGTCCGCATGTTGTGCAGCCGATCTGCGAGTTTGATCAGCACTACGCGGATGTCGTCCACCATCGCCAACATCATCTTGCGGAGATTCTCGGCCTGTTGCTCCTCGCGCGTGGCGAAATCTATTTTGCTGATTTTGGTGACACCCTCGACGATGTGGGCCACCTGCTCACCAAATTCTTTGCGGATTTCAACGATGGTCACGGAGGTGTCTTCGACCGAATCGTGCAGCAGACCGGCAGCAATCGAAATCGGGTCCATCTTCATCTCGGTCAAGACGCAGGCCACTTCGACAGGATGGACGAGGTAGGGTTCTCCCGAGGCGCGACTCTGGCCGGAGTGATACTTTTGCGAGAACTCGTAAGCTTTGCGGACGATTTCCAGATCATCGTTGGGCCGGTTGGCCGCCAAGTCCTTCATCAGGTCACGGAAGCGCGTAACGGTAAGGACGTTGGTCGCGATCTGTTCTCGCAGAGTCGCCATGACGGATTATATCCCTTTGGGATAAAGCGGAAAGGGGTGAACGACGCGGTATCCCAGTACTTTGATTATATCCGGGAATCTTGCGCTAGCAGCAGGTAGACCTGCTTGGGCGGATTGCACTCGCCTGGTCTGCTACATTTGTCGGGATGACGCTAGATCAACGAATCCTTGTCAGCGGAGTCTCTGGTCCGATCGGGAAAGCCCTCTTGCCCGAGTTGCGGAAACGTGGCCACGTTATCCGCTTAGTACGTGGAAGCGTCATGGGCAATGACGAAGTCTCATGGAACCCGGCCCAAGCTCTGCCTCCAAACCAAGTCGCAGGATTCGACGTTGTTATCCACCTCGCCGGCGAAACCATCGTGGGACGATGGAACGCTGCTAAGAAGGCGCGAATTCGAGATACCCGGGTTCAAGGTACAAAAACTCTGGTCGAGGCATTGACAAAGACCGCGCACCCTCCGCGAGCGTTCATCTGTGCGTCGGCCATCGGATACTATGGCGATCGCGGCGACGAAATCTTGCGCGAGGAGAGCGCTCCAGGAAACGATTTTCTCGCCCAGGTTTGTCGCGAGTGGGAGACAGTGACACAGCCGGCCACGAGTGCCGGCATTCGTACCGTAAATACACGGTTCGGCGTAATCCTCAGCCGGGACGGAGGCGCGCTTCCCAAGATGCTGCCTCCCTTCCGAATGGGCGTTGGAGGGAGGATTGGCAATGGACGCCAGTGGATGAGTTGGGTTCACGTCGCCGATGTTGTGGGGGCTATCGAGCATGTGCTGGACAACCTAAGTGTCACTGGCCCGGTGAACGTGGTCGGTCCCAATCCTGCCATGAATGCAGAGTTCACTCGAACGCTGGCGCGAGCCCTGCATCGGCCCGCGATTTTCCCCATGCCTGCGTTTGCCGCGCGATTGGCATTCGGTGAAATGGGGGACGCGCTTCTGCTCGCCAGCCAAAGAGTGGAACCCGCCAAGCTCATGGAAAGCGGCTATCAGTTCCGTTTTCCGCGGCTGGAATCAGCTCTCGAGAACATCTTGCGGAGCTAACTGGGACAAAGCGCTAAGCGTGCACCAGCGCGAAGGCTTGCTTAGCCGCTGCGATAGTCTGCTGCACGTCTTCTTCGGTATGCGCTGCGCTCAGGAACGCAGCTTCGAACTGTGAGGGTGGCAGGTACACTCCCGCGTCGAGCATCGATCGGAAGAAGCGCCCGAAGGCTTCGGTGTCCGCCTTCGCTGCGGAATTCCAATCAGTGACTGGCCCGGGTGTAAGAAACCAGGTGAACATGGAACCAACTCGATTGTGTGTCATTGCAACCCCGGCTTGCTTCGCGGCGGAGGCAACCCCATTAACGAGCTCGCCGCCGAGCTTGTCCAATTGCTTGTAAATTTCCTTGTGATCGCGCAAATGCCGCAAGGTGGCATAGCCCGCGGCCATCGCCAGCGGATTTCCAGAGAGTGTTCCCGCCTGATACATGGGTCCCAGCGGAGCGACCAGATCCATAATCTCCGACCGGCCCCCATACGCGCCAACGGGCAAACCGCCGCCAATGATCTTGCCCAACGTCGTGAGGTCGGGGCGGATGGAATACAACTCCTGTGCTCCTCCGAATGCCAACCGAAAGCCAGTCATGACTTCGTCAAAGATCAAGAGGCTACCGTTGTTCGACGTAACCGCGCGTAGCGCTTCCAGGTAGCCACGTGCGGGTGGCACGCAGCCCATGTTTCCAACCACCGGCTCGACTATGACGCATGCGATCTGGTGGTGAAATTTCTTGAACGCCTGCTCCAATGCGTCCGTATCGTTAAATGGAAGTGCAAGCGTGAACTGGGTAAATTCCTCGGGAACGCCCGCGGAGCCTGGAATGCCGAGCGTTGCCACGCCGGAGCCAGCCTTCACCAATAGCGCATCGGCGTGTCCGTGGTAGCAACCTTCAAACTTGATGATGTACTTCCGTTTCGTGTACGCCCGAGCCAGGCGAATGGCTGACATCGTGGCCTCGGTTCCAGAACTAACGAACCGAACCTTCTGCATGCCGGGAAACGCAGAAATAACAACTTCGGCGAGTTCTGCTTCGGAAGGCGTTGAAGCTCCGAAACTGGTGCCATTACGGGTCGCAATGCCTAGTGCTTCGATTACAACTGGTGCGGCATGGCCCAGAATCTGGGGACCCCAGGAGCCTATGTAGTCGACGTATTCGTTGCTGTCGGCGTCCCATAGACGTGAGCCATGGCCACGCACGATAAAAGGCGGATCTCCCCCCACGGCCCGAAAGGCTCGAACCGGCGAGTTGACTCCTCCCGGAATTACCCGTTCCGCGCGCTGCTGCAGTTTGCGGGATTGTTCGACTTTTCGGCTCATAAGAACCTCCGCTGCCAGGGAACGCAAACAGGCGAAGACAACTATAGCAGCGCATGGAGGTCCCACCCGCGAAGAGCGTCACCCCCGTGAGTGATGGAGAGCACAAGTAAGCGCCAGAAAAATCCGCGCCGAATTCATCGAACTTTAACAGGTGCGCAACCCTTCTGAAACATGAGTTGCCTAAGCTGCACGCAGTGACATGCCCTTCTAACCGGGAGGGTTTCAGGACAGCTTCGGGGGGCTCCGGGCTGTCCTAAGTTTTTGCCGGTCCGCTGTTGTATGGTTCCCGCACTTCGGGCAGACAATTCGTGGCGATTATTTCTCGATTCTCACTCCTCGCCAGAACGCGACGTAGTCTTTGATTTGTTTAGCCGCCGGTTTGGGATCGGGGTAGTACCACGCCGCACTGGAATTCTTCTTGCCATCGATCTCGACGTCGTAGTAACTGGCCAGACCCTTCCAGGGACAAGTAGTGTGATGATCGTTGGGCTTGAGGAACTCCTGCCGAATTGCATCTGGCGGGAAATATTGATTGCCTTCTACTTCGATGGTTCGATCGCTCTCTGCAAGGACGGTGTTTTCCCAGATTGCTTTTGCCATAACACGGATTTAGATTGCTGACGATGAGTGAGGTTGCACTTTTGTCTAGAGCGAATTCGGATTCCAACTCAATGGTCGGGACGCTTGAGCGAGTTCTTGTCTGCTCTCCGCAGAATGCAGGATGGAGCGACCGCTACGTTTCGGGTCACTGGAAGGAGCTTGGATTCTCGCATGCTCCGAACTTTCAGCAAGCGCAGAAGCAGCACGAGGCTCTTTGTCGGGAACTCCAACAGGCTGGTGCAGAGGTCGTTTGCCTTCCTGCGTCAGAATCGTTCTCGCTGGACGCCGTCTACGCCCATGATTCCTCACTGCCCACCAACTTCGGCATAGTCCTGATGAATCCGGGAAAGCCCAATCGTCGCGCCGAAGCGCAGGAACACCGCAAAAGTTACGAGAAACTTGGGATCAGTGTGCTTGGCCAAATCGAAGCACCCGGCACCTGCGAGGCCGGGGATATGGTTTGGCTTGACGCCGCGACTCTTCTCGTCGGTCGGGGATACCGCACCAATGCCAGCGGCATCGAGCAAGTCCGTTCGCTGCTCGCGCCCAAAGGTGTCGCAGTGGTCGCCGCTCCATTGCCTCATGGCGTCGGTCCTTCTGCCTGTCTGCATTTAATGTCGCTGATTAGTTTGCTTGATGAGCGCACTGCCGTGGTTGATCTGTCCTGGCTGGCGGTGGAAACCGTCGAACTGTTGCGACAGCGCGGTTACGACTTTATCGAAATTGATCCATCCGAACGCGACTCTCTCGCCTGCAATGTTCTTTCGCTTGGAGACCGGCGACTTCTTGCCCTCGCAGAGAACAAAAAAACCAACGACCGTCTGCGCGAGGCAGG
>JBLNFC010000600.1:0-3876 GCA_050263355.1 Acidobacteriota bacterium | reverse complement strand
TTGGAACAGGTCGAGGCGCTCGCGCTGGTGTGCTGATAAAGAATGCAGAAGCGCTGGAAGTCCTTGAGAAAGTCGATACTTTGGTTGTAGACAAAACGGGTACGTTGACCGAAGGCAAGCCCACACTAACGACCATCGTTCCCGCCGGATCGGTGGAAGAGCCGACCCTCGTGCGTCTTGTTGCCAGCCTGGAACGCGGCAGCGAGCATCCGCTTGCCTCGGCACTCATCCGGGCGGCCGAAGAACAGAAGTTCATGATGTCGGAAGTTCGCGACTTCCATTACGTGCCGGGCAAAGGAGTGTCGGGAATTGTAGACGGAAAGGCGGTCCTCGTCGGCACTGAGCGTCTCCTCTCCGACTCCGGAATCACCACCTCTGAATTGGAGTCTCGAGCTGAGAGCCTTCGGAACGAAGGCCAGACCACCATCTTCGTGGCAATTGATGGCAAGCTGGCAGGCATTCTTGGTGTGGCCGATCCAGTTAAAGCGGGCGCTCCCGAAGCCATTCGTGAGCTGAAATCACAGGGAATGAACATCTTGATGCTGACTGGTGACAATCGTGCCACTGCTCAGGCAGTAGCACGCAAGCTCGGCATTGAGGAAGTCGAAGCCGAGGTGCTCCCCGAGAGGAAGTCGGAAGTGATTGCCAGCCTGCAACAAAAGGGAAGAATCGTGGCAATGGCTGGTGACGGCATCAACGACGCACCGGCTCTCGCTCAGGCACACGTCGGCATTGCCATGGGAACAGGCACCGATGTAGCCATGGAAAGCGGCGGTGTCACACTTGTGAAGGGTGATCTTGCGGGGATGGTGCGAGCCCGTAACCTGAGCCGCGCAGTGATGCGAAACATTCGCCAAAATCTGTTCTTTGCATTCGTCTACAACTCTCTGGGAGTCCCTGTCGCGGCGGGCGTTCTGTATCCATTCTTCGGTATTTTGCTCAGCCCGATCGTAGCGGCAGCGGCCATGAGTTTCAGCTCCGTGTCGGTGATCACGAACTCGCTACGCCTGCGGCACGTGCGTCTCTAGATCGTGAATCGCGGAAGCTTGTGTGTACCGGGGCCTTTTGACCCCGTAGTCAGTGGCGAAGACTCACGACAACGAGTGAGGCGGTTCCTAAAACCGTAGCAGGTACGATGCCTTCACAAAAAAGTTCCTACCGTCGTTGATATACCGCGGCCCGCGGAGCAGATTTCCATCAATATCCGCAGCCAATGGGTTCAGCAGATTTTCCCGGTTCGTGTTGTAGCCCACATAAATGGCTGTGCTGGGGCGCAGCAGATACGTAACGAGAAAATCGGCATTGAAATCTTTAGCAGTCTGCAGGGATGTAAACGTCGGGTTCGTGAGCAGGGAATTGTATTGACCGATAAACCGAAACGACAGCGCCCGCGTGAACTGGTAATTCAGTTTGCTTCGGATGATGTGATTGTTCATGCTGCCCACGCCGCCCGTTCGATCGTGCAGACGGAACAGGATGTACGTGTTGTCGACACGAAGCTTGCGCGACGGACGGACCGTTAGGGTTGTGTTTACGCTTGTGCGTCCCGCCAGAAACGGTATCCGTCCGGTGGGCGCGTCGTAATTGATTCTGGTTCCCCACCGCACATCCATCTTCAGCGAAACTGCACGGTAGTAGTTGGTGTTGACGGTCACTTCGGTGGTGTGTCGCACGTACCGATTATTCGCGGGCAACACAGCAAAATCCTTCGGGCGCAGCAATTCCATTTCTTTGGCGTACAACAGGGTTATGTATGTTTGTCCCTTCAATTCCACTTGCATGGCCGGCGAGAAACCTGAATTCAGATGGTTGCCCCCGTGATCAAACGTTTCATAGGTGTCGAAGATCGGCGCCCAGGAAATGAGCGTGGATCCTTCCCGGCGAAACGTGTACTGAAAATGCTGAACGATATTGTGAATGTCGGGCTGCGGATCGAACCCAGGCTCGGTTACGAAGCCGTTGCTTCGGTCGCTGTAATCGAAGTTGTAGGTGAAATGCAGACCCTGTCTCTGTGCGGTCACCTCGGCTGCGGGGCCAGCCTGATACGTGCCGTCGGTGTTAAGAGTTGAGCTCACCACGCCCTGGAAGGTGGTTACCCAATTCGTATTCAGCGTAAGCCGTCCATCGATGCCCCCGACGCGGTTGTAGCTTCCGGCAAATTCGCGATCGGTAAAGATCGCACCCACATTGGATTGCCGGCCCAAGTCATAACTAACTCGCCCAATTCCGAAATATGCATGCTTGCTGGCGTTCGGATCACTACGCGGAATCGTCTCCCCTGCTGAGGCATCGTCTGCCATCAGCAGGCCCACGGCCCACGGCCCATCTTTGCCCGTCAAGCGCAGACCGTATTTCGGATCCACGATGCGCCTGGTGAACACCAGATTGATAGGAGTATTGAAGTAGTTTGAATTCTCCAGAAAGAACGGACGCTTCTCCGGGAACAACACTTCGAAGCGCTGGTTCACCGTCACTTGTGGCTCATCCGATTCAACCTGGCTGAAGTCCGGATTGATGGTTGCGTCCAGAACAAACTTGTCCTTCAGGACCGATTTAGCGTCCAGTCCGAGTCGTCCATAGGCGTGGCGCTGATCGAACACTGGACGATTGGGATCGCGCAGGTCAAGTTCGCGGAAGGAGCGGAATATTCCATAAGGAATGAATTGCAGATTCCGACCTGGCGAGATCGAGGACAAACCAGTGGCAGCCCCTTCCTGGTTCAATCTCCCCTGTATCCGCGAGGAGTAGGGCGGCCAGAACGTGTCCTCGTTGCTTCGGGGCAAACCGCGGTTGAGGATGATGCCCCAGGTCTGCGGATCGTTTGAGGCAAAACGCAAACTACGAAACGGGATTGCCATCCACACCAGGTAACCTCGTTCGGTCAACTTCGCTTGCGACTCCCAGATAGTGTCGAATGAGAAGTCGAAGCCCACATCCTCGGTCCAGAGCGCATCCGCCTGCACGCCCATTGGGTTCACCAGAAACGAGTAGGCTCGCCGATGATCGTGAAATGTGTCGAGCATGATCTCGACCGAGTCATCATCGAAAATATCTTCCCTTCGCGACAGGCGAGCCCTGATCTTGCTTGGCTCGGTATCGAAGGCGACAAAGATTGCGTACAGATTCTTGGAGTCGTATCCAAGGTAGACGTCGGTACGCTGCGTCGATGGAGCGCCGTCAGTCGGAACGCGCTGAATGAGCCCACTTACGGAGGCTAGCTTCCCCTCAAATGCGGGGCTCGGCTTCATCTCCACAAAGTCCTCGAGCTTAGGCGCGATATCAATCCTGGGTATCGCGATCGTCCCAAACTTGCTTGTTTCCGGCGCCGCAGACGCAGCAGCGGCGGCCAACGCCACGCAGGCGACGAGTAACCCTAACTTGATTGGAAGAGAGCGCATGCTGGTCCAACAACACGTATGAAGTAATTAGACGATAACCCAAACAGAAGGACAGCTACATACCGTTCGTGTCCGTGTCGATTAGAACAGTTTCGCATCGGGTTCCACCCACGTACGCCTGGCCATTTCCGACATGAGCAGATCACGGCTATAGTACTCGTAAATTACGTCTTTGCTGGCCAATCTGGAAGCAAGACGGTTTACCGAATTTGTTAGTGCAGGCTCAACTCCTTGAGAAAGTAAGAAATCATGGACCATGCGGAGCCAGAAGCAAGTAATCGTTTCATGATAGGCGTTGACGCCGAATTTCTTTGTGAGGCGGACCAGGGCGGAGCGCATACGGTTGAGTGCCTCTTCGGGCGAATGTAGGGATAAATACCACGCAGCGGCCGCCAAGTGCATGGTGTGAGTGAACTCACCTTTCTCGAAATCGCAAATTTCCAACCGGTCAACCATCGCTTCGATTTCGCTGTCGCTG
>JBLNFC010000599.1:0-3629 GCA_050263355.1 Acidobacteriota bacterium | reverse complement strand
TTGATTTTGCGCCTGTTTCCGATCTAGCCTTTCCTGCATCACGCACAGTGATGAGTTCGCGTGCGGTGTCATCCAATCCCAGGCACACCATTCTTTATGTAAGGGAGTTCTTGAAAGGACTGACTGCCGCTGGAGTCCGGGGCTGCGGCAAGCATTTTCCGGGGCTAGGCGAGGGCAACCTGGACTCTCATACCCATCTGCCGGTCATTCAGAAAAGTTGGAAAAAGTTGTGGACAGAGGATCTGCTGCCGTATCGAACGTTGCGGCGAGAGTATCCGATTGTCATGGTTTCCCATGCAGCGTATCCGGCTGTAACTGGGGACAATGCTCCAGCCTCGCTTTCCCGGAAGTGGATCACTGATGTGCTTCGCAAGAAAGTTGGTTTTCGCGGCATTATTGCTTCCGATGATCTAGAGATGGGTGGTGCCCTGAGCGCAGGATCGATCGATCAAGTCGCGGTCGAGCACGTTCGCGCTGGCGGAAACCTGGGTCTCGTTTGTCACAAAGAAGAGTTCGTCATGAGTTCGTACGAAGCGTTGATCCAGGAGGCGGAACGCAATCGCAAGTTCGCCGCTCGGCTCACTGAATCCGCGAACCACGTTACCACTTTCAAGAAACGACATTCCGAGATCTTTAAACGTGTTACAGCTCCTACTGTCGGTCGAATGGAGAGCATCTCGCGGCGCATGTGGGAGTTCTCCGAACAGGTGCGCTTGCAAACTCTAGGCCGGCCGGAGTCCGCGTGATCGTTGCCGGCGTAATGAGCGGTACGTCCGCCGATGGCATTAATGTGGCCGTCGTGCGCGTCTCCTCCGCAAGAACATCAAGAAAGAAACCAATTAGCTATCCCCGGTTCGAACTGCTCGGACATGCCGAGTATCCCTACCCCAGCCAAGTCAGACGGGCAATACTGGCCAGTATGAACTCCGACCACGCCAGCGTGGGCGACCTTGCCCGTTTGAATTTTCTGCTGGGCGAGCTCTACGCAAAAGCGGTGTGCACCACCCAGAAAAGACTTGCATGTAAGGTCGAGCTTGTTGGCTGCCATGGACAGACGCTGTTTCATCAGGGCGAGTCGACCCGCTACCTTGGTCAACCCTTAACCGCGACGTGGCAGACAGGGGAAGGCTCCGTTATTGCTGCGCGAACAGGCACTCCGGTGGTCACGGATTTTCGGCCGGCTGATATGGCCAACGGCGGAAAGGGTGCTCCCCTTGTCCCTTTTCTCGATTACGTCTTTTATCGTCATCCGAGCAGAGGACGGATCATCCAGAACATTGGAGGCATCGCTAACCTCACCGCAATTCCTGCTGCTGCTTCGCCCGGGCAAGTCATTGCCTTCGACACCGGCCCTGGCAACATGGTCATTGATGCTGTGGTCGATCAACTCTACGGTAAAGCCTACGATCGCGATGGACGGCTCGCCGCTTCAGGACAAGTGCTGAGTGGAATTTTGTCTTCCGTCTTAGCACTTCCCTACTTCTCACGGCGGCCTCCAAAGACGGCGGGCCGCGAGGAATTCGGGCGCGAGTTCGTAACACAGTTTCTGAGGCGCTGCCGTACCTCGCGGAAAGCCGATGTTGTCGCGACCGCCACGGCATTGACAGCCCAATCGATCGCCGGTGCTATAAACCGATTCGTCGTCCATAAGAAAGGATCGTTTGAAGAGTTGATTGTGTCGGGCGGTGGCGCACAGAATCCAACTTTGCTTGCCATGCTGCGTGACGAACTCAGTAAAATCCGATTGCGTCTTCGTCTCTCGGACGAGTTCGGGCTTCCCGCCAACGCCAAGGAAGCAGTGGCATTTGCGGTGCTCGCCTTTCAGACCTGGCACCGTCGTGCATCTAACATCCCCTCTGCGACCGGGGCTAGCCGAGCTGCGATTCTGGGCAAGATCTCGTATGCGTAAGCAGTGGCTGGAGCAATTTCGCGCATTCCGAGTGCTGTGCATCGCTTTGGCGATTATCCCGACCATCTCCTGCTCGAATCGGCCTGCCCCCGAAACGCTGGTAATGATTATCGAGAGTAGTCCGACGAATCTGGATCCCCGCGTTGGACTCGACGCTCAATCGGAACGTATTGGAGAACTCATTTTCGACGCGCTTCTTAAGCGCGATGAGCACTTCAACGTAACGCCCGGATTAGCAGAATCATGGGAAATGCCTGATCCCCTGACTTACATCTTTCACCTGCGACATGGCGTGCACTTCCATGATGGCCGCGCGCTTACCTCACGGGATGTAAAGTGGACCTTTGATTCGCTGCTTCAAGGCAAGATTCGGAGCACCAAATCCGCGGTGTATCGCTACGTCGACCGCATAGATGCGACTAACGAGTTCACCGTGACATTCCGTCTGAAGGAACCGTTTGCTGCGCTGCTCTGGAACCTTTCGGAGGGAGCGATCGGCATTGTTCCGTATGGAGCGCTCGACGAGACGACACGCCATCCCATCGGCTCAGGCCCGTTTCGCTTTATTAGTGCAGAGACTGACAAAGAAGTAGTGCTCGAGCGCAATGTTGAGTACTGGGGTCAGAAAGCTCGGCTCAAGCGAATACGTTTTGCCGTGGTACCAGACACGACCACTCGTGCGCTTGAACTGCGTAAAGGCAGCGCCGACATAGCCATCAACGCGATCAACTTTGATATGGTGCTCGCTTTGGAACGCGAGCCTAATCTAAGGGTAGAGCAGGGACCCGGGTCCGTGCTTGTCTATTTGGCTTTCAACTGCAGGGACCCGATACTCAAAGACGTGCGCGTGCGGCAAGCCCTCGCCCTCGCAGTCGACCGCCGTCCCATTATTCAATACCTATGGCGCGACTTCGCACGCCCCGCGTTCAGCGTTCTTCCTCCCGAAAGCTGGGCGTTCAATGGAGATGTTCCGCATTACGAGCCTAATCCGGCCAAAGCACAGGAATTGCTTGATGCCGCCGGTTATCCCGCCGTGAACGGCATCCGGTTTCATCTCACGATGAAGACGTCCACAGAGGAGAGCACTCGCCTGTTAGCAGCGGTTCTGCAACAGCAACTCCGCGCCGTCGGCATTGTGCTGGACATCCGGACATTCGAGTTTGCAACCTTCTTCGCGGACGTGACCACGGGAGCGTTCGAGATGTACTCCCTGCGCTGGATTGGTGGGAACGAGGATCCCGACATCTTCGAGTATGCTTTTCATTCCTCCAAGTTCACGCCCAATGGAGCCAATCGCAGCTTCTACTCCAATGCTCGACTGGACACACTGCTTGATCAGGCCCGCACGCAACCGGACCAGCAGAAACGCAAAGAGCTTTACGCCGAAATTCAGAGTATCCTCGCCCGGGATCTGCCCTATATCGATCTTTGGTACAACAATAATGTGCTGGTTCACTCCCGTCGTGTAGTTGATGTCACATTGAACCCTTCAGGAAACTACGATTTTTTAAAGACAGCTGCCTTGGCGCCCCTGTGAGGCGATGCGGCAGTTCAAAGAGAGTTGGAGTAGCGCTAGAACGGGGAGAGAAAACTAGGTCGCGATATTCAGTGCGCGTTTTAGGCTGCCGCGCTCCTGCTGGATCTTCTGCTGAAGCAGGTTTATGGCGTAAATCAGCTGCTCCGGGCGCGGCGGGCATCCCGGCACATACACATCCACCGG
>JBLNFC010000598.1:0-6035 GCA_050263355.1 Acidobacteriota bacterium | reverse complement strand
GCAGATGTTCTTTCCGTCGATCTTGACCTGACGTGCTTCCAGGCGCAGGCGAGCCCCACTGCAGGTCGAGCAGACGGAATATCCGCGATAGCGGCTGAGGAACACCCGCACGTGCAACTTGTACTTCTTGCGTTCGAGATGGTTGAAGAAACCGCGGATGCCGCCGAAGCGGCTGTCCCCGTCGATGATCATGTGCTGCAGCTCGGGGTCGAGTTCAGACCAGGGGACGTCCAACGGAATGGCGGTCTGCTTGGCAAAACGCTTGAGTTCAGTAAAGAGCGGCTTGTACTTAGGCTTGGTCCAAGGCTCAATCGCGCCTTCATTCAACGTCTTCGAAGGATCGGGAATCACCAAATCGAGGTCGAAATCGATGGTATTGCCGAAGCCCTGGCAGCGCGGGCACGCGCCATAAGGATTATTGAAGGAGAAGAGCCGTGGCTCCGGTTCTTCGTAGCGTATACCGCAATGCTTGCATTCGAAACGATTAGCAAAACGGATTTGCTGCGCTGGCTGATCTTCACGAGGAGCCGTTTCAAAGATGACTTCACCGGATTCCCTATAACAGCTTTCGATGGCATCGACGATGCGGGAGCGCGCATCAGGCGAGACTACGAGGCGATCGGCCAATAAAAAGACCGGTTCGGAGAAATTGAGGTCGAGCAGCGACTCCGGCGTTGAGAACTCGAAGACTTCGGCTTTTTGATATAGACGGTTGAAACCGCGCTTCCGCAGATCGAAAAGGCGAATCTTCAGCGCATCGGAGACATCCTCGAAGCGCTTCCGTGGGGTTTCTGCAGCGCTCTTTTTCGACCGAGTCTTCTTTTTCTTCTCCGACTCCGCGGTTTGGATTGCAGGCGTTTGTAGCGGGAACAGAACGTTTAGGCGAGTGCCTTCGCCCATGGCGAGGATGGCGTCGGCAACTTCGTCGACCGTGTCTTTCTTGACCTCGCGACCGCAATTCGCGCAATAAGTGCGGCCCACGCGGGCGAAGAGTAGGCGGAGGTAGTCGTAAATTTCCGTCGCGGTGCCAACCGTCGAGCGTGGGTTGCGCGTGGAGTTTTTCTGCCGAATTGCTACTGCCGGGGCGATTCCATCGATCAGGTCCGCATCCGGCTTCTCGATGCGCTCCAGGAACTGGCGAGCGTAGGCGGAAAGGGATTCGACGTAGCGGCGCTGGCCTTCGGCATAAACCGTGTCGAACGCGAGCGACGACTTGCCCGACCCCGATACCCCAGTGACCACCGTCAAGGTGTTATGCGGGATCTCAAAATCGATGTTTTTGAGATTGTGGACCCGTGCGCCGCGTACAACGATGCTATCTGTGGACATCTTTACCCAGCGCCGACGTGGTATTCCGAGACCGCAGGCGCTCTATAACGTTCAGGAGCACTCAGGAATCTTTCTATTATACGGGGTAGAAGCCGCGCTACTCAATGAGCGACGGCAGCCTTGTTCGAGGTCGCCAAAGCTATCCAAGCGGCTAACGTCGCGCATTTCTGGTCTTCACGCCATGGAGGGCCAAGAGAATGTCCGATGTGTGACAAATAATTTCGCAGGTCGTTTTCAGAGCGGCCAAGAATTTCGCCTGCGTGAGAGAGCAGTTCCCGCTCCTTCACTTGATGGACAGTGAGCTTGCAACGCGCCGCGGCTTGGATGAGGGCGTTGCGATACAGTTCTCCTTCCGCGCTGTGGATCATGGCATGCGAGGCTAAAACGCGGTCTAGTGAAGGAAGAATACGGCCGGACGCCAGCAGGATTACGCATCCGGCAACGCTGTATCCGCTTTGCTGCAAAGCCTTGATCACGGTCTGCAGGCCGTCGTGAGCGAGCTCATGCGAGTCTGCGATGCAGCGCGAGATGAATTCTTCAGCATCCTTGAAAGGGAGCGCCTCGCCGGTGTGATAGGGCTGCTTCGAGCCCACAATCTTGGGATTGTGTAGTTGAAGGATGCGGCGATCTATAACGGAAGGTGATTCGATAGTGCCGGTGATTGCCACCATGGCTGCCCAGCCGGAATGCGCCCGGAATCCGAGAGCAGCTCTGCGGCTCGCCACGTTGTTACCTCGTGATCAGGAATCGGTGCGGGCGGCTTCCTCGTCGCGTTTGTGGCTATAGCGCATGGCCATGCCGATGCCCAAAGTCATGAATCCGACTGGAGGCAGCAGTAGGACCAGGACTGCGCGATTGATGGCACGCTGGCCATCTTTGCTGGCGGCAGCTGCCGTGGAGTAACACATGGCACACCCCTGGCCCAAGGCAGGGGCTACCCCAAGCAGAAGGAACAATGCGCCGGCAATAATGCGCAGCCTCATCGCACTCCCAAGTGAATGATGCGGAAAGCGTCGGGAAAGAAGACCATCATCATTGCCAGGCAGAACACCAACGACGACATGGTGATCCACTTCATGCGGGAGATCTCGAACTTCATATGCATGAAGTAGCCGATGATCAGCGCAGCCTTCACGATCGAGAGCCCCATCAGGATAGTGAGCATGCGCACCGCTTCCATGTTCTGGTAACCGAGATAGACCTCAATGGCTGTTATTACCAGCAGGATTCCCCAAACCCAGAAGAACTGAGCTTTCGCGTGATGCCGGTGCTGCTCGGCTACGTTTTCCGCAATCGCGACTTGGACCTCATCCATGGTGTCTCGGCTCCTATATGATCCTGGTCGACATCAAGTAAACCAGCGGGAAGATGAACATCCAGACCAAATCAACGAAGTGCCAGTAGAGTCCGGCGACTTCGATATCCGAGGCGTCGTAAACCTTGGGCTTGAGCCACAAAATGACAGAGCAAACAATCGCGGCCACGAGCAGTACGTGCGCGCCGTAGTGGAAGGGGCTATAAGCGGGTGTTGCCAGCCAGGCGAGCAACCAAAGTCCCAGCAGGATAGGAATGAACTTCTTGCGCAGAGCGACTACGCCGAGATATACAACCCCCAGTGTCACGTGCAGCATGTGCATGCCGGTCAGACCGAAGAATGTTGCGGCAAACTGCGGGACAGTCTTGGTGACATTCACGAACTCGGGATTGGCTTCGGCGTGAGGCACCGCCGGAAAGAGGGGAAGACTCAACCCCTCGGCGATCAGGTTGCTCCACTCGCGTCCGTGCAGAATGACGAAACCCATGCCGCAGGCCATAGTGGCTAGGAGCCAGCCCAGTTGCGCCGACTTCTTCCCGAATACGGCAGCCCGCACTGCAAGCACCATGGTCAGGGAACTGGTGAGCAGGAACGCGGTCATGATGGTCGCGTTGCGAATACTGGTGGAGTGGAACGGCGTGGGCCAGTTCGGAATGGATATGCGCCCGTAACTATACGCGTACAGCAGCGCTCCGAAGGTGAGTGAATCGGAGAGGAGGAAAAGCCACATCCCGATCTTTTTCGAGTAAGTACCGAAGAGAGATGGTTCGTAAGCAGCAGAAGGAGACGTCACTCCGTGATGCTGCACTGCGACCTCGGCCATTGCCGCAACCTCCTGGTCAAGTTAACGAGCGAAGTTCAACAACGCGAAAATGTAAATCCACAACAATGCCATGAAGTGCCAGTACCACGCGGCGATATCGATGACGATGCGCCGCGTTTCAATCGGCTTCTTCAGCAGGGCAGTGACGCCGGCATAGAGCAGCGCAACAATTCCTCCCACGAGGTGAAGCGCATGCATTCCTGTCAGAAGGTACACGAACGAACTGCTTGCACTGGTGGCGATGAAGAAGCCGCGCGCTTCCAATTCGCTCCAGGCCATCCACTGACCGAAAAGGAAAAGCAGGCCGAGTACCGTAGTCAAAGCCAGCCAGGGAAAACTCTTCTCGTCACCGAGCGAGACACCGGGAATGGATTTCACAGGGGCGAGTGCCGCTTCGCGGGTGATGCGGCGGCGAGTCAGTTCCATGGTTACGCTACTAACCAAGAGAAGCGCGGTATTGATGCCGAGCAAGATCCAAGGCAGGCTTACAGGCAGCCAGTCACGGACGTACTGATTGGTCTTCTCGTCCAGCGTGGGCAGGCCTTGGCGAACAATGTAAGCGCTGGTGAAAGAGACGAACAGCATGATGATCGGCGTAAGCCCGACTGCTAAACCGAGTCGGGCGCGGCGCAGGCGATCGCCAAAATTCGGAGAACCGCCGCCGTTACGATGGTCGCCGCCTCCGCCGTTGGGTGGAGCGACGGGGCCGCCGCCGCGAGCGGTGCCCGGATAACGTGTGATCGTTGGACTCAAAATTCCCATACCTTAATGCGCCGTGGCGGTGGCGGGATCCGTTTGCATGGTGAAATCCCGGGGAGCGCCCGGAACGCTGTACTCATAGGGCCCATGGTTTACGACGGGAATATGGCCGCCGAAATTGTCGTGCGGAGGAGGAGTGGCCGTAGTCCACTCGAGGGTCGTTGCTTCCCAAGGATTATCGGAAGCCTTTGGACCTTTCTTCATACTCCAGAAAAGATTGATGACGAAGATCAGTTGAGCGCCAATGGTCACGAACGCGGCGTACGTCATAAATGTTTGCAGAGGAAGCAGCTTGGTTTGATAAGCCACTTCCGTGAACTGCGAGTAGCGCCGGGTTTGTCCCGCCATTCCCAGGTAGTGCATCGGCATGAAGATGCAATAGGTGCCGATGAATGTGATGACGAAGTGCCACTTGCCTAAGGTTTCATTCATCATGCGCCCGAACATCTTTGGGAACCAGTAGTAGGTGCCTGCAAACATTCCGAAGATGGCTGCCACGCCCATGATCAGATGGAAGTGGCCGACGACAAAATAGGTGTCATGCAGCGGAATGTCGAGCACGGGCTGTGCCAGGAAGGGGCCACTTAGTCCACCGGACACGAAGAGGGAGACGAAACCGATGGCAAAGAGCATCGGTGTGTAGAGGCGAATGCGTCCGCCCCACAATGTGCCCAGCCAGTTGAAGGTCTTGATGGCTGAGGGCACGCCGATGGACATGGTCATGAGCGAAAAGGCGAAAGCCGAGTAGGGGCTCATGCCGCTCATAAACATGTGATGTCCCCAGACCATGAAACCGAGGAGACCGATGCCCAGGATGGCGTAAACCATGGCGCGATAGCCAAAGATCGGCTTGCGAGAGAAGGTGGAGAGCAATTGGGAGGCGACGCCCATGCCAGGTAGGATGGCGATGTAGACCTCGGGGTGCCCGAAAAACCAGAACAGGTGTTGCCACAGAAGTGGAGATCCGCCCTTATGCCCCATCACTTGACCGTTTACCACTACGAGCGGCACGTAGAAGCTGGTACCTACGTTGCGGTCGAGCAGCAGCAGGATTCCTGCTGAGAGCAGGACACCAAAGGCGAGCAATCCCAGAATTGCTGTAACGAACCACGACCAAACCGTCAGAGGCATGCGCATCAGCGTCATGCCCTTTGCGCGTAGATCGAGAACCGTGGTGATGAAGTTCAAAGCTCCCATCAGTGACGCGAGACAGAAGATCGCGATACTGGTTACCCACAGGTCAGCGCCAAGTTGTTCACCGGGCCCGGCGCTGGGAAGCGCGCTGAGCGGGGCGTAACCCGTCCAGCCATGCAGAGGAGCGCCGCCAGTCACAAAAAACGCGGCGAGCATGACGACGTAGGCGAGCAGGGTCGTCCAGAACGAAAGCATATTCAGGACGGGAAATGCCATATCAGGCGCGCCAATTTGAATGGGCAGGAAGTAGTTTCCGAAGCCGCTCTGCGGGGCCGTGGTTAGCACGAAAAACACCATGATGGTGCCGTGCATGGTAAGCAGCGCGAGATACGTTTCCGGCTTGATCGCGCCGATGAGTGGCAGCTGAGCATTAGGCCAGATCAGGTGTATGCGCATCAGCAGCGACAGAAACATGCCGACGAACACCGCACTGAGCGCGAGGAAGTAATACTGGAGCCCGATAACCTTGTGGTCGAGGCTGAAAACGTACCTACGAATGAACCCTTGCGGGGCCGCGTGCGCGTGAACCGTGTGCGTGGTAGCCATCTATTGCTTCTCCGCCTCCTTTGAGGCAATCCACTTATCGAAGTCTTCCTGCGCGACAACTTTGACGAT
>JBLNFC010000597.1:0-2873 GCA_050263355.1 Acidobacteriota bacterium | reverse complement strand
AACCCCACTTACCTTCCACTGCGCTACGAAGATCTCATTAATCATGGAGAGCAAACCCTGCGGAGTGTATGCACGTTTCTGCAAGTCGATTTCTATCCCGGGATGCTGGAGTTCCATCGTTCTGCGCAGTCGTATGTCCCTAAAGATGCGCACGGACGTGTTGTTCGCCACCACGCACTAACGCAGTCGCCTCTCGATCCGTCTCGTGCGGAGGCTTGGCGCACACTGCTGACCCCTGATCAAGTTGCTATCATCGAGAGCTGCACAGCACAACAAATGATAAAGAATGGCTATTCGCCGGCTAACACTGGGCCATTGCGAGTGGAACGCAAATGGGATTCGCCATGGTTGCAAGCCCAATGGGCGGCATCGGAGTGCAAGAGGTTGGGAACCAAGGTCAGTATGGACGTGTACTGGGCGGTCCGCCACCTGGTCCATACACGAGAAGCTTAGTTGCTAAGACATGTCACTCCAGAACATCCTTAACAAAGTCGGAACGAGTGTAGAAATCGATTAGACTGCACGACGCTGCGATCCCGCACCTTGAGCAGCTTCTTTCATGAGCACATCGCGAACCGAGATGAGGCCCTTCAACTGCTTGCCCTCAACGATAGGCAAATGCCGGAAGCCGAACTCGCGCATCAGGAAAAGACAATTCTCGATGCTTTCGTCAACATTCACGCATCGCGGATTGGCGGTCATGACTTCGCTGACCCGGGTCTGGCCCGGCATCCTGCCGACAGCCACAACGCGGTTCATGATGTCACGCTCGGAAAACATTCCGACCAGCTCTCCATTACGCAGAACCGGCAGCGCTCCAATATTGTGTTCCATCATGAAGCGCGCCGCTTCGACCACAGTCCTGTCGGCTTCAACCGAGTACACCTTGCGATCTTTTACCAGGTCGTAAATGCCGGCCATGGATGGCTCCTTTCCGGATGCCCATTTCGGAGAACCTGCACACACCGCCGGGGAGGCGAGTCGCAATAATGTATCACAGTAAAGAGAGTTGGAGCGCCTTGCGGAGTCTTGCTGTTCGGAGCCTCCGCAGAACGTGCTGACCGCTCTCAGAAGCGAAACGTTGGTCCAAATGTAGCCTTGATATTGCTGTGCTTGCCGTTCCGGAAGTAAAGATCGTCGCCTATATCCAGGCGTAATCCAAAACGGCCGAACGTAGCTTCCACGCCGGCGGCCGGATAAATCGCGGGACGCGTTTCATTGGCAGTGACTTCTCCTATCGTGTTGGTAAAACCGGGACCTGGGTTCTCCGTGAACGGACCAAACTGGATGAAGCCGGCCTTGAATTCCCCGAACAGGCGTAAGCGCCCGGTGGTGAGATCGAATCGCGGACCGCCTAAACCATGGAACAAGCGCACCGGGGTGTTGATATTCATGTTCGTGAATCCGTTGGTGTACAAGGTATTGAAGTGCCGCTCGAAGTCGTAGCTGACTTCCGCCTCCAGGGCAAATCTTCGGCCGAAGTAGTAGCCCGCCCGGCCGCCGACGCCGATGAAATTCACATGGGGTGACACGCGCGATAGACGAAAGCCGTCTGCAAAAAGTCCTACAGTCCAGTGGTCGATTGCAGGCTGCTGATACGTGTCTTGCGCCCAAGCGCAAAGGGTCAGGCCGATGATTGCGACTAGCAATCGGATCATGTGATTCATTCTTTGATTTTTCTCCGCGGTTCAGCTGCAAAGGCGCGAGGCGCCGCTGCTGGCTCTCAGAGGCACAGATGCGAGCGATCCACAGTTGGTTGGGCAACTCGCAATTTAACCATATCAGATGTCGTTTTGCATGGTGCTCGCCTGGCTCAGCGGACCACTATGGATTCCAGGGTTTCAAAGAAAGCAGGATAGGAAACGCTGGCAGCATCGGAGTTGAGAATGGTGGTCTCACCCTCAGCGCGCAAAGCGGCGACCGCGAATGCCATCGCAATGCGATGATCATCATGCGAATCGACCTTTGCTCCACGGAGCGTTTGGCCTCCCGGTATCCCTAACCCGTCTTCTCTTTCCTCTACCGCCGCACCCATCGCGCGCAGGTTCTTTGCTACTACAGCAATGCGGTCCGACTCCTTCACCCTTAACTCGCGGGCATCCGTGATCTCAATGCCGCGCTCAGTATAGGGCGCAATCGCAGCCAGCACAGGCAACTCATCAATCAAGGCCGCTGTTTCAGCGCCGGCAATGGAGGTGCCCTGTAAACGGCCCCCCTCAACCTGCACGGTTCCCACCAACTCGCCATGATGTTCCTCGAGCTGAGTAACTGAAATGGTCAGCCCTAATCTCAGAAGTGTATCGAGCAGCATCGCGCGAGTGGGGTTCATGAGCAATCCCGCCAAGCTTAACTGCGAGCCGGGGAACAGAGCTGCGGCGCACAAGAAAAATGCCGCACTCGAGATGTCGCCGGGAATCGTTGCTTCGATTGGGCGTAAGGTCTGGCCGCCACGGACTGCCACACCATTACGGTCGGTCTTGACCTCGGCGCCGAAAGCACGTATCGCCAGCTCTCCATGGTCCCGGGTGCGATGTGGCTCTTCTACCCGAGTTTCGCCATCTGCGAAGAGGCCTGCAAAAAGGATGCACGTTTTTACCTGGGCACTCGCGACGGGTGTCTTATAGTCGATGGATCTGAGGCGCTGCCCCCTGATTCGCAGCGGAGGACGATCGCCCTCCGCTGCGGTGATACTCGCTCCCATCGCCTGTAACGGCGTAATCACACGTTTCATGGGGCGGCGGGAGAGCGACGCATCTCCGATCATCTCGCTGGTGAAGTTTTGCCCGGCCAGCACGCCACTCAGCATGCGCATAGTGGAGCCGGAGTTTCCGCAATCCAGCGGGCTGGTAGGGGGATGCAGAACACCGCCTCGC
>JBLNFC010000596.1:0-2924 GCA_050263355.1 Acidobacteriota bacterium | reverse complement strand
GTTGGGCCCTGTCACAAACATATAGCTTGTCTGCTCGACCATGAAAATAAAATCGGTGATGGCGGGCGAATAGACCGCGCCGCCAGCGCATGGACCCATGATGGCCGAGATCTGCGGCACGACGCCGCTGTAAAGCGTGTTGCGGAGAAAGATGTCAGCGTAGCCAGCCAGCGACATCACGCCTTCCTGGATGCGGGCACCGCCGGAATCGTTGAGGCCGATGACAGGGGCGCCGGTCTTTGCCGCCAAGTCCATGATCTTTACAATCTTGGCCGCGTTCGTTTCCGACAGCGATCCACCAAAGACGGTAAAGTCCTGCGCGAACACGAACACCAGGCGGCCTTCGATCCGGCCATACCCGGTAATGAAGCCGTCGCCAAAGTATTTCTGCTCGCTCATGCCGAAATCAGAGCAGCGGTGGGTGACCAGCTTGTCGGTCTCTTCGAAGGTGCCCTCGTCGAGCAGAAACTCGATGCGCTCCCGCGCCGACATCTTGCCTTCTTTGTGCTGCTTCTCGCGGCGTTGAGTTCCGCCGCCAGCTTCGGCGAGCTGGTCGCGTTTTTTCAGTTCTTCCAATTTCTGTTCGAGGTTCATGGCGGGAATTATAAGCTGGGCACTCGGATTAGGCTCGATGCGGTGGTCGCGTGGGAGCGCGTGCTTGGCTTCCCTCTCGCAAGAGTCAAACGTTGCGGAGCTTCGCTCCGCCGCCCAGACGAGGGCGTCTGGGCCTACGTGGTTCGGGTGCTAGATGGCGCGGAGAGCTACTGCATGCTGGCGCCCATGGGCTGGTACTTGTACTTCTTGCCGTCGAAGTAAATGACCGAGGTCATCTGATCGCCTCCGGTTTCCTCCGCATAGATCGCTGGAACCTTCTTCTTGCGCATCTGGATGCGTTTGGCAGCGAGGTGCTGGAAGGGCAGATTGATGATCACAAACTTGGCTTTGGGCTGTGCGGCGCGCCATGTCTCAGAGCCGGATCCATGAATGATGCAAATTACGAGTCCCCGGCGAGCCGGGTCGGCCGAAGCAAATTGAGTCGTGATCTTCGGGTCGCCCACGCCGAAGAACTCGTCGTAAGGGTCGAGCACCTTGTAGTCGAGTTCGGCCTGGTCAGCAAGCGGGTTCTTCACCCGCGCCACGATTACGATGTCTTCAACGCCGTCACCATCGAGATCGGCCGCCAACGACGGATAGCCGGAATCCAGGGTGTACTCCGTACCAAACTGCTTCTGGAGAAATGCGTTATCCACGGCGTTCGCACCCTCGGGCTTGGCCGGCGCTGGCGAAGCAGCATCGGCAGCCGGTTGTACAGGAGCCTTCTCCTGAGCGAGTGCCAGGCCCGCCAGCACGAGCAATATCGAGGTGAAGTAAGAGAAATGAGACCGCATACAGCTACTCTAGTCCCCGCAAAAACATAGCGCCAGAGGCAAGCGCGTTACGTGCGTAACGGCAACTCGCTTTTTGCCTCCAACCTTTCGCGGTACGGGCTACATCGATTTGCGCGCGAAATGCTGCCACCCCTGTGGCTCCAGTGTCTCCACCCTCTGGTCCGGGTAGATCAATTGCAGTTTCTGCTTGCGGGTGATCACACCAATGTCGGTGACTCGAACGCCCTTTATTCGCGGCGGAATTTTTGCCCGGGGCGAGGCCGTGAACAGGAGTTCGTAGTCTTCTCCCCCGTGTAGGGCAAACTTGAGGTCGACGGGCGTTCTCGCAGCTCCGCTCACCGCACGTGGGATGGCGGCCGCGTTGAGCATAGCCCCCACGCCTGATTCCTCACAGATGTGGCTCAGATCGGTAGATAGGCCGTCGCTGGTGTCAATCATGGAGGAAGCCAGGTTGTTTTCTCGCAGAAAGCACCCTGCATCCAGACGCGGCACGGGGAAGAAATGGCGAGGAACGTCGGTGACGCTGATCTTCTTTTTCCGTCCAGAAAACAGCTGGTCCAATGCGGCCGCGGAAGAGCCCAGCTCACCCGTCACGTAGACCCGATCACCTGGGCGCGCGCCGGAACGCAAAATGGCCTTTCCCCGGGGGACCGAGCCGAGCACAACGATATCGGCCAGGATTCCATTCGGTGACTCGGCCGTATCTCCCCCGACCAGGCTGATCTGAAACTGGTGAGCCAGCTTGAGGAGCCCCTCGAAAAAGCGGTTCACCCACGATCGGGGGAGCTTGGCCGGCAGTGCGAGGGAAAGGAACGCCGCAATGGGCTCGCCTCCCATGGCCGCGATGTCGCTCAATCCGCGTGCGAGACAGCGGTGCCCGACTGCATCAGGCGGGTGCCACTCGCGGCGGAAGTGCACCCCCTCGAGCGAGAAATCCGTCGTGACGAGCGCTTCGTGCCCCGGAGGCAAACGGAGGACGGCGCAATCGTCCCCGATCCCGGCCGGGATTCGCGAGCGCTTGCCCCGTCCAGCACGACGGCGGATATCTTCAATCAGCAGTTTTTCCGAAAGCGGCAAAGCGGAAACAATATATAGGGAAGAGTCGTCAGTCGTCAGTCTTCGGGCTTCAGCCGGCGCGTCAACTTTCGGTCGATTGGTGGGGCATTGATTGGGTTGCAAACATCGCGCCGATCACCATTGTTCTGAACCGTGAGAGTAACGCGTACGGTTGTCCAGTTCCGTTACGGTCCCTTGGTAACGCACGGAGGGGCGCGGAAGCGTTGACAGGCAGGAATCAGGTTTGTTAACGTTGCGAAGCTAGTCCCAAACATCTTGGCCGCACTAAATGCCGCATTGCGTTAGATTTGCGGCGGATTGAGCTTTCCGGCCATGCCTGGTTCTGGTAGGTGAAGGGGTACGCATTAGCCTGCTACTTGGCGGGGCGTGCCCGGCAGTAAGGATCGGGGTTCATCTGATCCCTGAACCGGAACTTGGTTTCAACAGGAAAACGATTGCGCAAACGCTTCTACATACTTT
>JBLNFC010000595.1:0-11830 GCA_050263355.1 Acidobacteriota bacterium | reverse complement strand
CTACGCTGCCTGCGGACAATTGAAGAGAACCACAGAAGTGACCCTTCCTACTACTTAACGGCCAAATATCGCATTGACAGTGGGAGAAACGCCGGTACAGAATTAGGCACGCGCCTTGTCTTCGCCGCTCAGTGGTGACCACTTGGAGGTTTTCCTGATGTGTAAGGCCCTACGCTATCTGTCTCTCGCGGTCCTTGTTGCGCTTTTTGCTAGCTCTGCAACTGCCAACTCCGTTTCCTTAGGACATGTCAACGCGTTGCAGAATAATGGCTTTACGCAAGTAGACCTCTTTACCAATCGAGGCGTAACCCTGTCGCCAACGACTTTGAGTCACCCGTTCCAGACGCAGCTCAGTTTCATGGTGCCGTTCGCGGGAACCATTCTGCCCGGAGGAGAAACTCTGTCCATCTCGGCGGTGATCATGGGGTCGACCTTCACGCAGAACTTTGCGATTGCCGCAGGAACATACTCCAGCTTCAGCCAGTTCGTTACTTTTACCTTCCCGAAAGGCATATTCCACTCCACCCCAGTGACTCTGGGTGTTCAGCTATTCACCGATGGCGGCCGGCTACTGCGGTCCTCTGATTACTCGTTCAACTTCGTGGAGCCGGTGCCCGAGCCTGGTACTTTACTGCTGGTTGGCAGCGGAGTCGTGGCAACGGTAATCCGTAAACGCAAGCGCGCTTAGTTCCGGGCCGTTCATAGCATCATCAGCTTGGTTTATTGACCTTTATCGAGTTCCGTCGCAGCGGCCTCAATTAACGCTGCTTCGTCCTGGAGCGCAGTACCAACTCGCGCGATTTCTTCGTCCGCTTCCTTCCACTTCTTCTGTTCAATTGCTTCGCGTACGCCCGGCACCGTTTTCACTGCGTAACCGGTGTAGAAACCGGGAGCATAGATCAAGTGCTTGAACCAGGCTCGTCTGGGTAGGCCTTGGTCATTCGTCAGCTTGCGCTCGCTGAGCATCAGTTTGGCATTAACGCTCTGCAATGCCCCTTGGGCGCGCGTTAAACCTCCGCTTTGCGAAGCCTTTTGCAGCGCCGCCTGATAATGCGATGCACTGCGGGTCAGCGCCTCGGACGCGTTGAGCAGTGGCGCGAAGTTCAGATGCGGCGGAACTTGCTCGATTGCAGGCGCAACGTATGGCTGCTTCGGATCCGCACTGGCGGTGAGCACCCCATCCTGTACCTGCCTGTTCTGCTCAGCGATATCGTCTTGTTGTTTCTTCAGTAGTTTTTGCAACTCATCCGCATACTGGTGAACCGTGTCGGCAAGATCCGTGAAATCAAACGGCAGCAAGTCAGCATCCGCCAAGCGCAACACGGCAGTGCCCACGGTCTGCGACAGGGTTCGCCCGTAGCTTAGATCTGTATCCGAGAAATGGGTGTACCAGTAAAAATCGTCGTAGATGGAATGATAAATTCCGCCCTCGTCTTCTCCGCCGTAGGCGATGTTCATCGACGCAATGCCCAGATGGTCGACGAAAACTGTGTAATCGGAACCGGATCCGAGTGCAGGGATCCGCAAATCTGATCGTTCGCGAAACTCCTTACGTTCTTCAGGCGTGCGACTGAAAGCAAGGCCGTATGCCTGCCGACGTTTCCAGACGCTGATCTTCTTCTCTGGATCTTGAATATCTGCCGCAACCCCATTGATAAACTTCTCCAGCGTATGCGATCCCTGTGCCTCGAAGAAGCCCCGCCCATTGGCGTCAGTATTGATGTACACAGCATCATGTTGCTTCAGTTCCTCCGCGTGGGTTTCGGCCCATTCCGTCGATCCCAGCAGACCGGGTTCTTCGCCATCCCATAAGCAGTAGATGATGGTACGTTTCGGTTTCCAGCCCTGTTTCAGGAGTTCACCGAGGGCTCTTGCTTCCTCAAGCAATGCCACTGCGCCTGAAACTGGATCTTCGGCACCATTTACCCATGCATCGTGATGATTGCCACGGACGATCCATTCATCCGGATAAGCTGAGCCCGGAATTTTTACGATAATGTCGTTCAGTTGCTTGATGTCCCAGTTTGCTTTGACGCGAAGATGAACCTTCGCCGGTCCCGGACCGACGTGATAGGTGATCGGCAAGGCGCCACGCCACTCTTGCGGAGCTAGCGGACCTCTTAAAGCTGCCAAGAGGGGCTGGGCATCGCCATAGGAAATCGGCAATACCGGAATTTTCGTGAGAGTCTTAGCGTCTTTCACTTCCAGGCGCTTCGCATCGTGTACAGCGCCCACGCCGGGTGTCAGGGGATCGCCTGGGTAGATTGGCATATCCATGACACTGCCGCGTTGCACACCGCTCTTGTTGCGCAAGCCGCCTTGCGGGAATACATCGCCGACGAAGTAGCCATCGTCCCTCGGATCCGAATAGATGAGGCAACCCACAGCGCCGTGTTCAGCCGCGACCTTCGGTTTTATGCCGCGCCAAGATTCCCCGTAACGCGCGATGACAATGGCGCCTTTGACTGAAATCCCGAGGCGGTCCAGGCGTTCATAATCGGCAGGCACCCCATAATTCACATACACGAGAGGCGCCGTGACGTCCCCATCAATGGAGTAGGCGTTGTAGGTGGGCAACTGTTCAGCTTGCTGGTTCGAGGTTGGATCTACTGCGACGGGAGGTTCTGCGAGAGAGGCAGTGAATTTTGTAGGCTCGATGAGCTCAACCAGGCGATCTTGAGGAGTGGGAAAGAGCACTTCAAAATTTTCAATGTGCGCGTCCAACCCCCAGCTCTTCAGAAGTCCCAGCATCCATTCCGCATTGTCCTTGTCGTAGGGGGAACCGACATGGTGTGGACGAGCCGAGAGGCGCTTCATGTAATTGCGTTGGTTATCGGCGCTGGGAAACGAGCGGAATTTCGTTTCCCAATCACGTTCTGTTCGAGATGCATCTGCGCTGTATCCCGTCAGGGTTTGCTCTTCAAGCGGGGTCGCTGAAAGGGTGAAACAGACCAGTAGCAGACACACCACGACGGTCCACAGACGCATGAAAGCCTCCAGAGAGTTGAAGAGCTAATCACGAAGCGCGAATTATAGAGGCTCAATCGTTTTCTTAGCCAGATGAATCATTGAGTGCACGCACTACAACGGCGGCCTCTTGGCAAAGCGAGCAACTCCCGGTACGCTTGCCAGCCTATGAGCAAACCTTTCTCGGCCAGAGAGCGCGGCATTTTCTCAAACTGGCTCTTTCTGCTTCTCGTTGTCACAGCGATTCCCAGTGTTGCGGCCACCTACACACTTGAACAGGTCTTAAGCTCCCCGTTTCCTTCACAGCTCGTAACGGCGGCGCACGCTGCGCGTGTGGCTTGGGTGTTTGACTCAAAAGGCGCAAGGAATGTCTGGATTGCTGACGTGCCCAATTTTGCCGGACGTCAGCTCACGCATTACAGCGGCGACGATGGGGAACCGATTGCCAGCCTTCGGCTCACACCCGATGGCCGCACCGCCATCTACGCTCGGGGAACTGAAACCAACGAGCAGGGCCGAGTCGCCGATCCTACAAGCGGAGTTTCTGCCCGCAAGCAGTTGATATGGGCGATGGACGTGGACGGCTCCGGTCCAAGAGTGCTAGGCGAACTGGGATGCGGCGAAGAAGGCTGCGAGGATGTCCAGATTTCACCCGATGGGCAGTTTGTGGTCTGGAGCACAAAAAAGCAACTGTGGATCGCACCCGTATCGGGTGCCATGCCAGCCCACCAGATCACTGACTTGCGCGGCAACAACGTTAGTCCTAAATGGTCTCCCAACGGCCGTTCCATCGTATTTGTCAGCGATCGCAGCGATCACAGTTTTGTTACCGTTTATGACATCGGCGCAGATTCGGTTCGTTATATCTCGCCCACAGTCGATCGGGACATTTCGCCGCGATGGTCTCCGGATGGCCGTCAGATCGCCTTCTTGCGCCTCCCCGGCATTCAACCCAAGACGCCACTCATTCCTAAAAAACTGGTTCAGTGGTCAATCCTGGTGGCGGATGCGAGCAAGGGTACCGGTCGCGAGATCTGGCACAGCGGCGATCAGCCGAACGATTCCTTTCCTGAGTTGACCGCGGATGTCTCGTTCATCTTCCCCAGAAATGACACAATTACCTTCGCATCCGAGCAGGACGGTTGGAATCACCTCTACTCCATTTCAGCGGATGGCGGAACGCCGACACTGCTCACTCCGGGTTCTTTCGACGTTGAAGATGTCAGCCTTGGCGCAGATCAGCAGTCACTTCTTTATTCCTCCAATCAGAACGACGTTGATCGGCGCCACATCTGGCGCGTAGCTTTGCCCAATGGAAAACCCCAGGCTTTGACGCAAGGCCAGACCATTGAATGGACTCCTGTCGAAACGGCAGAAGGACGTCACGTATTCTGTCTCGGTTCTACTGCGACAACACCGGGGATGGCTTATCGGTTGACTCCTAACGGCCGCGAGCCGATCGCAAGCGCAGCCGTTCCTTCCGATTTTCCTTCTTCGCAGTTGGTAGTTCCCAAGCAGGTGATTTTCAAGAGCGACGATGGCCTGGAAGTTCATGGCCAGCTCTTTGTTCCCGCGGGCCGGACAACACGCGGACCGGCTTTGGTGTTCATGCATGGTGGGCCGGTGCGACAGATGATGTTGGGCTTCCACTACATGGATTACTACTACGACGCGTATGCCATGAACCAGTATTTGGCCAGCCAGGGTTACGTGGTTCTCTCCGTCAACTACCGCCTCGGAATCATGTATGGACGCGCTTTCCGGGAAGCGCCCAATACAAGCTGGCGAGGAGGAGCCGAGTATAAGGATGTGGTTGCGGCCGCGCACTACTTGCAAGGTCTACCGATTGTCGATCCGAAGAAGATCGGCTTGTGGGGTGGATCCTACGGAGGGTACCTGACGGCGATGGGGCTTGCCCACAACTCAGATATCTTCGCGGCTGGGGTCGATCTTCATGGCGTTCACGATTGGTCGGTCTTCTTGCCACGTTGGGAAGATCGACCAGGTGCTCCTGATCTGCAGGAAGCACAAAAACTGGCGTTCTCTTCTTCCCCGGACGCAGTCGTTGCGCAGTGGAAATCGCCGGTCTTGTTAATTCAGGGTGACGATGACCGCAACGTGCCATTTGGCCAGACCGTAGAACTCGCGCAGCGCCTGCGTGAAATCCACGTTCCCATGGAGCAGATGGTATTACCCGATGAAGTGCACGGATTTCTTCTGTGGAAGACTTGGGTACATGTCTATACTGCGACTGTGCAATTCTTCGATCGCACCCTGAAACAGTCGCAAGCCGCCAAGTGAAGTCGGTCTAGTTTGCGGTTAGCGATTTCGCCACCGCGGCGGCCTTGGCGCGGCCGTCTGCCGTAGAGGCTCTATCCCCTGCCGCCGAAATCGCCGGAAGTTCGATACGGAATGACGCGCCCCCTTGAGGCCGATTCCGGCATACGATTCGGCCGTGATGCTCCTGAACGATGCCATAGCAGGCGCTCAGGCCAAGTCCGGTGCCTTGTCCCACCGGGCGGGTTGTATAGAAGGGATCAAACACGCGTTCTGGTTCGACTGCTCCCGGCCCGTTATCGCAAAATTCGAGGATGACGTCAGTGCCTTCCAGGCGTGTAAAGACGCTGAGTTCGGCGCTGGGTTTCTCTTCCAAGGCGTGAACTGAGTTGCTGATGATGTGCAGGCACACCTGCAGCAACTGGTTACTATCTCCCAGGATTGGCGGGAGATTGGATGCGAGCTCGGTGTGCAGTTCAATGCGCCGGGTTCGTAGCTGCGGTTGCGAAAGTTTCGTCACCGTCTGCACCAGAGCAGTTAAGTCCAAGGGAGCCTTTTTCCCGGGTACTTGCTTGGCGAAGCTCAAGAGGCTCGCAACCAGCACACGAGTTCGTCGGACCTGTTGACCGATTTTGTCGGTGAGCTGACGTTGCTCGGGATCCAGATTGCTGGCCGCAAGCAAGTCGGTATACCCGAGCATGGCAGCCAACGGATTGTTGAGCTCATGCGCGGCTCCTCCGACCAGTTGTCCCAAAGAAGCAAGTTTCTCTGACTGCACGAGTTGCGCCTGAAGCCGTTTCAGGTTCTCGAACGATTCTTGAGATGAACGTAAGAGCGACAACAATTCTGCGTCGAGCAGGTGTTGTTTCAGAAAGACCATGATGCCCATCAACATCATGGTCGCAAGCGTAAGCAGCATGCGAAATTCTTTGACTGCAGCAGGCGCCGAATGGTCAAACAACATCCACACCGCGAACAAGGGCAGGGAAAAGGTGGTGACCATTCCCAAACGGGCTACCCACACACCATGCGTGCTCCTCTGCTCCGTCTGTTCCTGTTTATGTGGGGAGCGGCCCAGCAGGGCTATCGCCGTAAACCACCCCATGGAAATCGACAACGGCACGTCATACAAACTTCCCGTGTAATAAAGCTTTCGCGCGATTGCCCAATTTGCTGAATACGAGGTCAGAGCGTAAAGCAGACTCGCGCAAAATAAATGTGCATAGATGGTTCGCCAGCCCGAGGAACTTCGTACCCACAAAATGCACAAGCCACCGAGAAAAACCACCTTCTCGGTTAGATAGATGGCGTTCAGGTTGTGCTCGTAATTGGCCAGATCCGGAAGGGCGTACTGCCATGGAATTACCGTAAATAGATAGAGGTAGATCCACCACGCAAACAAGAGAGCGAAGTCGAGTGAACCCAGTCTGACATCACGGTTATCGTGCTGCTGGTGAGGCTGCATCGCCAGTGCTGCGATCATGGGAACCAAGTGGAGGAACAAGACGATGTCGCCAACGAAGAGCTCGGGAACTTCCTGGTGACGATAAAGCTCGAAATAATTCCAGGACAGCTGGTAGAGAAACCACGAGCCGATACCCGCCACCATCAGCCACCAGAAGACTCGCACCCGGCCTTTGGACGCTAAAGCATTAGGAACCATGGCCAGGATGGCCGAGAACAGAAGTAGTGCCAGGCTTATGTCACTGATGAGAGTGAGAGCACAACCCCGGGGCAACAGGGCGGCAGCCACTATTTGACTGCCTACCAGGACAGCAGTGACCAGCAGCCAGATCCTCGAGGCTTTAGACAAAACACTTCTCCCTGCGCGATTCTAGCCCTCAATGGGATCAGCCAAGAGTTACTTCCGTAACACGCCTTCGATGGAAGATGAACATCCCCGAGGAATGCCATGTCTCACGTTTATAAGCCGCCAGAACCTAACTTCCCCTTGCCTCATTGCCTTCCGCCCAACTAATATCCAGAAAACAAAACCATTAGGGTCGGAGACGATTGCCCCTTCTCGCCGACAGGCACCGCTTTCTGTTTCGTCTTAGGGCTCCCACCAGCCCTGACGAGACACGCCGCATTGAACGGTGGCTGGCCACGGCCCGAGTCTTTTTGGCGACATCGGCGCTCGTGGCAACGTGGCTGGATCCCACGGAGTTGGCTACCGGCTCCCCCGTGCCATGGTGGTTGTTGCGACTCTATATCGCGCACAGCGTAGTGGTGATGCTGCTCGTACGCTGGCGAAGGCAGTCTACCTGGTCGTTTCGCGTCCTGGTCCACGCTGCCGACATAGTTTGGCCCGCCTTGATTTCCATCTACGCTCCTGGGCAGCGCAGCCCGTTCTTCCTCTTCTTCGTCTTTGTCCTGCTGGCGGCCGCTTATCGGTGGGGACTTTGGGAAACTATTGGGACGGCGCTCGCGGGAGTGGCCGTACTATGGGTCGAAGGCCTGGTCCTGCATAGCGGTTTGATTGTTAGCGCTGTCATTCTCAAGGGTGCGGTGATCTGGGAGTTTGCTCCGAACCGGCTCTTCATGCGATCTATCTCACTGCTGGTGACGGGTCTTTTCCTGGGATATTTAGCCGAGCAGCAGAAGCAGCTGCGCGCGGAAAAAGCCGTAATCGCACGCATTTTGGGTCGCGCCAGAGTTGACTTGGGATTATCCGGAACCCTTCAAGGCATTCTGAATGAACTCATTACCACTTTCGGAGCAAAAAGACTGTTGCTCGCCAGCCAGGATGCTCATAGCTTCCGTGTATTCGTAGGCGAAGTGGCTGGATCCAAGGAGGGAAATGAGGTTCTTCGCTGGTTGGACCCCAGCGGGTCGGATCGCGAACTATACATGGCAGAAGCGCCCGGAGACGCGTTCTACGCGACGAAAAAAGGCAGAAACTCCGGGCGCATCGCAATAACCGCACTCGACCGAGACGGAATCCGGCAGCGCGACGTCTCGGACCAATTTGTGCGGACGCTGGCTGCCACCCAGAATTTCCATTCGCTGATGTCGGCTTCATTCTCCTTTGGAAGGGAATGGTGGGGACGAATTCTTCTATTTGATCCCATCCTGGCGGGAGAAATGTCGGAGGAGCTACGTTTTTTGCAGGAGATCATTCGCCAGGTTGGCCCCGCCGTTTACAACGTCTATTTGCTGCGACGCCTTCGCATGCGCGCCGGAGCGGTTGAACGCGCTCGCGTCGCGCGTGAGCTGCATGACGGTGCCGTGCAATCGCTGATTGCCATGGAAATGCAAGTAGACGTCGTGAGAAGGCAATCCGGCGGAGAGTCGGAGCGAGTAGCGGGTGAGCTGGCTAGGATTCAAGGATTGTTGCGAGAAGAAGTCCTCAAATTGCGCGAGCTGATGCAGGAAATGAAGTCGATTGACGTGGATGCTCGCAAGCTCCCGGCGGTGGTTAACGACACGGTCGAGCGCTTTGCCCGAGAAACTGGAATATCCGCCCGCTTTGTGTTCGAACTGGAGCCGAGTGACATGTCCCCGCGCGTATGCCGGGAACTCGTACGAATCGTGCAAGAAGCTCTGGTGAATGTGCGCAAACACAGCCGGGCACGGCAGGTGCTGGTGCGGCTTTTTTCCAAAGGTGGTCAGTGGAAGCTCACTGTTGAAGACGATGGACGCGGCTTCGACTTTTCCGGGCGTCTGAGTCAGATTGAATTGGACGAAGCGCACAGAGGCCCACTCGTGATAAAAGAACGTGTCCGGTTAATCGATGGAGAACTGACGATAGAATCGACTCCCGGGCAGGGCTCTCGGCTCGAGATCACGGTACCGCAACAGCGAGAAGCTGCTTATGGATAGGAAATCACAACCAATACGCCTGGTCATTGCCGATGACCACCCCATTTTTCGGGATGGCCTCCGTCGTTTGTTGGAAGCAGAATCGGATCTCAAAGTCATCGGAGAAGCCCGCGATGGCGCGGAAGCCGTCAAGTTGGCCCGCCAGCTTAAGCCTGACATCATGCTTTTGGATCTGGCGATGCCCAAGCACCCCGGACTGGAAGCCTTACGTGACCTGAGCAATGGCGAGGCGAATTCGGTACGAGTAATCCTGTTGACCGCTGCAGCTGAGAAAAAGGAAATCGTCGAAGCCCTGCAACTTGGTGCACGTGGTGTGGTGCTCAAAGATTCGGCCACCCAGTTGTTGCTGAAGGCGATCCATACAGTGATGGCCGGGGAATACTGGGTCGGACGCGAAAGCGTGTCAAATCTCGTTCAGTATTTGCGTAACTTGGTCCAATCCTCTGGCGATGAGGCTAAGCAGAAGAAATTCGGTCTCACTCCCCGCGAGTTGGAAATCGTTTCGGCCGTGGTGGCTGGCTTCGCGAACAAGGAGATTGCCGAGTACTTTAAGATCAGTGAAGACACGGTAAAGCACCACCTTAGCAACATTTTCGACAAGCTAGGCGTCTCGACTCGTTTGGAACTGGCCCTATTCGCCGTAAATCAATCCCTTCCGTTAATCAGCATCTCATAGATATCATTAGGTTTATCTCTGGTTTCCCGGAAGTTAGAGGGTATGGCACTTTCGTGCCATAACGGGCACGTACGGGCCATTGGTTCGTCCCCCGCGAAAAACTACTATGTGACATACGCCACGCAGGCCGGGTGAGTATTTGCGTCAGTTGTTGTGACGCGCGGTCATTTTTATTTTGCCTGCGGAGCGATAGGAGACACAACCGTGGCATATTTGTTAAGCCAACTTTGGCACGATGAACAGGGGCAGGACATCGCCGAATACGCAGTCATGCTGGCTGTCATCTTGGTGATTGTGGTCGGCACGGTCCGTCTGATCGGCTCCAATGCTAACACTGTCTTTTCGCAGGTCGGCAGCGCGATCCAGTAGCAGTTGAGCTGCAGCAGCCTTCCCTACGATCTTTTCGGGGCTGGACTAGCCTAAAGCCTCGCCACGCCGCGCTGCGCCATTCTCACCGCAGAAGCTCACTAGTCACCGACTTGGTGCGGTTAACGCGACCTTTTCGGGCGCTGCCGCATTGCCCTGCAATCTGGTCAGGAATGGGAAAAACGGAGTGACCTCAAACGGCATTTTTTCACGTGCCGAGCTGAGTGGTACAGGCTTGGTCTTCAGCAGTTCCACCCGATTCGTCCAGGGATCTAGCTTCACCCGTCCTCCCAGAGGTAGGGCAGCTATCTGATCAGTGCGCCTTGTTTCCAGCTGCGGCGCTCCTGCCGTGAGTTCCGCCATGCGAACATCTTTCTTGCTTGCCAGCCCGTCCCCTAAATGTGGGCGAATCAGGTGTTTCAGCTGAGGGGCGCGGTCTTGCAACGCTCGCAGGAACAGCCCAGCGTTCCCCAATTTGTCCTTGTAGGGCGAATTCTTCAAAATCTCGACCGCTTTCTTGTCGGCGGCATCCTCTTCCGACTGCGTATGTTGGAACCCAAGCCGATCAAAAGTCTCATCGTCGGGAAATAGCATCCGATCGTTGAAGGCCAGTTTGGTGTCGATTTGATGGTCCAACACAACGTGTCCGAGTTCGTGCGCAAGCACCATTGCCAATGACGCTTCGTCAGGCAGCACGTCCAGCATGCCACGGCTGATCACGATAGTGTGTCCGATCGTGAATGCTTCCAGGGGCGCCGTTAGGAATATGCGACAACGCACTTCGGGTTGGATGTCGAGGTTGTTCGTCACCAGCAGATTGTTCACAACCGTCTGGAGGACTTTGTCAACATCTCCGGTTGGCGCAAGCAATCCGATCTTCTGAAGCCGGTCAATCGAATTCTCCTCTGCTTGCCGCTGCCATATGCGAGCCGCCTGAACTGGCGACGAGTCCTGCCCGGTTTCGCTTGCGTCCTGAACGCTGTCGTGCGAGTCCACGGTGATTTCCGAGAATTCCTGGTTGTGGGCGGCACGAGTCAAGTCGTAGCCCCACAAACGAGTCTGCGCCTTGAAGTGTAAGGTCTGGACGTCCCGATATTTGAGATCCGATTCCTGGCTGTAGATGTAGGCCGGCAGCCATACTCCCGGCTGAAGGTTCAAGCGCCAGCTGTCAAAATGCAGGTAATAGCTGTACTTGGGGTGAGGGGCATAGGTCCCATTGAAACGGACGATATTGTAATTTTGATCTTCTACCCAGATGCGGCCCAGGAACCGTCCTTGCCCCGCGCTCTGCTTTGGTTGAACGTCGAAAACCAGGCAGCGTACTTCGCCAAGGAATTCTTTTCTGACCGGTGTGAAGTCGTAATACTTGCGCTGAAAATCGGTGTCCACCAAAACCATCTGAGCAAAGCCCAGGGGCAGGAACTTCATTGAGTAAAAGCTGGTCAGCTTACCGAGAAAGCGGCTCTTGAATCCCGGTTGCGCCATAAACGAGTCATCCGCGGGCCCATTGGTTAGATTCAGGCGGCCGAGGAAATAGTGATCGCTGATCGGAACTTCCCCCAGTTCCTTGTCGGTCTTCATGTCCTGAATATAGGTTTCGACGAGGGGATGGAGGTGCCGCATCTGTGCTACGAATGCATGCTCACGCTTGACAACACGATCGAGTATCTGATCTGTCGAAGATCTCGGGCTGGTGTCATCGGAGTGTTGTTTCGGCTTTTC
>JBLNFC010000594.1:0-3413 GCA_050263355.1 Acidobacteriota bacterium | reverse complement strand
CTTGAGGAAAAGTTCCCCGAGGCGGTCGGGAGGATTACCCCGCTCGAACTGGGGCCGCCGGTTGGCTGGCAGGTCCAATACCGGGTCAGCGGCCCCGATCCGCATAAGGTGCGTGAAACAGCCGACAAGCTGGCCGCGATCATGGGGGCGAGCCCCGACGTGCAAAACGTGAACTTCAACTGGATGGATCCAATCCGCAAACTCCGGATCCGCGTCAACCAGGATGAAGCGCGGCAATTGGGACTTAGCTCGGCGGCCGTCGCCCAGATGATCAATGCCGCCGTCACGGGCATCTCCTCGACCCAGGTACGTGACAGCATCTATCTCATCGACGTGGTGGTGCGGGCTGAGGCGTCTGAACGCATGTCGCTGGAGACGATCCGGACCCTGAAGATTCCGCTTCCGAACGGACGGTCGGTGCCCTTGAGCGAGCTCGCCAGCGTCGAATACGCACAGGATTTGCCCTTGATCTGGCGCCGGGACCGGCTGCCCACCCTGACCGTCCAGGCCTTGCCCAGGGATGGGGTGCTGGCGGCGACCGCCGTGGCACGCCTCTCGGAAAAAGTCTCCGAGCTGAAGCGGCAACTGCCCATCGGCTACAAGATCGTCGAGGGCGGCAGCGTCGAGGAAAGCGCGAAAGGACAAGGTTCCGTGCTCGCAGTATTCCCGCTCATGATGATTCTGATGGCGACCGTCTTGATGATCCAGATGCAGAACTTTAGCCGCCTGTTTCTTGTCTGCAGCGTCGCCCCGCTGGGCGTCATTGGTGTCGTCCTGGCGTTGTTAGTCACGCAAAGCCCGATGGGGTTTGTGGCGATGCTCGGCACCGTCGCACTCATCGGCATGATCATCCGAAACTCGGTCATCCTGGTGGATCAAATCGAAGTCGAGAAGACAGCGGGACGCGGGGGTTGGGATGCCGTAGTCGAAGCGTCCCTCGTGCGCTTTCGTCCGATCATTCTGACCGCGCAGGCGATGATCCTGGGCATGGCGCCGATCGCGCCGACCGTCTTCTGGGGCCCCATGGCCTACGCCATCATGGGCGGCCTCGCGGTCGCCACGCTGCTGACGCTGATCGCGCTGCCCTCGCTCTATATCACCTGGTTCAAAATTCGGCCAGACGGAGAACGGACCACTTCGACCAGCGTCCAGATGCAAGCTCCCGCCGCAGTAGTGGTCAGCTAGTATATCTCGTGGATGCCTCGCTACTTTCGGCGCTGTCGGCATTGGTCGGAGCTATTATAGGTGGACTAGCATCCTTCTTTGCATCGTTCTTCGCTCAACGCGAGCAGGCCCGCGCACGATGGATTGATCAGGACAGGACGCGCCGGCAGGAGGTTTACAAAGACTTCATCGAAGAGGCGTCCAAATGTTATGCCGATGCGCTCCAGCACGATGAAGCGGATGTTCCGGAGCTAGTTGGTCTTTTCGCAACCATAGGTCGGATGCGCGTGCTTTCTTCGCGAAAGGTCCTTGCGATCGCTGAAGAACTCGGCCGCAAGATTCTCGATATCTATCGGCAGCCAAACAAAAGCTTTTCCGAGCTACTGGAGATGGCAAACGACAAGTCGTTCGATCTCTTGCGCGATTTCACTGAAGCGTGTCGCGAAGAATTCGAAACCATGCGGGCTCAGCAATTCTAGGATGGTCGCGATGCAGCCTACCGAGAACTAACGAATGAACAAGCCACACCCACTCTTGCAGATTAGCATTCACGGCACCGATGGCTCTCTCTCGACTTTCACACTGCATGATCCAGCTTCTATCCAACGCATCCTGAACGAACTTCAGCATTCCCATTTCTTCACGCGCGAGAGGATCATCATCGCGAGGCATTCTTCGCTTATTGATCTCGTCGTCTCTAAGATCGCGCGGATTGATTTAGCCGGAGAAGGGCTAGCCGGGTGGAATCCCAAGTCGCCGCCGGACGGACCTGAGTTTATTGAGATTTCCGAGCATGAGTTTCTCTCCGAGCTCGAGACGCGCGAGCTGGACCAGGTCGAACGCAGCCAGCGCCAGCTCGCGACCGGGGAGCGCTTCGCAGGTTTGGTCGATGTGCATCTGCCCAGCGGACAACACATTTACTTGAAGCTGCATGGCGTTACCGCATTAGCAGCGGAGCGATTGCAAAAGATTCATTATTTCCTCACTTTACCAGGTCTGTGGTTTCGATCACCCGGCGCCGGCTTCGGCATTGTTCATCTTAGTGCCGCAATAAAATTCACGGCCTATCCTGGACCGCCGGAAGTGCCAGCCGAAGCTTGGCTAGCTAACAAGTAGTTAACCGTTCGTGAAAACGGCGGCCCGAATCTTCACTAGAAGTAAGAGTTCGCTCCTTCTCTTTTTCGCATTGCTAACGGGCAGCGCCTGCGCGCCGTTGGTCGCCGTTAGGACCACGAGACCAAAACTTACTCCGCAATACGGAACAGCGGCTGAGCGCGCCATCGCTGACGGCGAGAAGCTTGCGCAGAGCGACCCGAGCAGGGCGCTCGGATACTATTTGAGCGGCGTAGAAGCAAGCAGTGTCAGATTGCGGAAGGCCGGGAAAGATGCCGTGGCTTTGCGCGATTATGACTTCGCCTTGTCGCGCGTTTTCTCTGCTATTCGAAATGCTCAGCTCGATCCTTGGGCTCATCCCTTGCATGTGACGGTGCCGGGTGGAGGAGAATATCTCCTGACTGGAACTCGAACCGCAAGTCCAGTTTGGAACCCAGAGCGCTACGATCTGATTCCTGCGGACCAATTGGATTTGCACGGGAGTCTCATCGTTCGCCGGGTAATACGGGATGGCGCAGGCGCGGCTTTGGTCGCGGTCGAAGAAAGGCAGCTGCCGCCGGTCCCGACGATTCGGCGACAGTTTCTTCCGCCGCGCATTTACGCCGGTGTCACCGCCGTAGCGGATTTTCACGGTCGTTCATGCGAAATCGAATTCATTGACCCACTTGCCACGGAGACCGTCAATCTTGGAGGTCGCATTCTGCCATTGCGCGCCGACTTCACTGCGCCAATAGCTTTGGGTCTTTCGCGCGAGCGTCCAGACAAGATCGGGTTCGCGGCGATGCTGAGCCCGGAGGAGTTCGCCCACACGGTACGGCTGATACAAGTGCAACCTCATGATCCAAAGAAGATTCCCGTCGTGTTCGTTCACGGTCTTCAAGACACGCCCGTGGCCTGGGTGCCGATGGTGAACGCGCTCTGGGCTGATCCCGTTTTGCGCCGGAACTACCAGGTGTGCGTCTTCAGTTATCCGAGCGGGTATCCTATCCAGTATTCAGCCTTGCTGCTCCGCCGTGAGCTCGAAGCATTCGACAGGACTTTTCCGCATCACCGCTCGATTGTCCTTGTAGGTCATAGCATGGGTGGAATTATCAGCCGGCTCATGATCAGCGACTCGGACGGTGACAGACTTTGGC
>JBLNFC010000593.1:0-9501 GCA_050263355.1 Acidobacteriota bacterium | reverse complement strand
GACTGATTCGGCGCAACACATAGTTCACGCCCGCATGCGTTTTGTAACTTCGTTCGAGCCCTGATAAGCGAAGCATCTCCATGCACCTAGTCGTAGCGCAGCGCGACCATGGGATCGATTTTGGAGGCCCGCCGTGCCGGAACCAGGCTGGCGAGAGCACCGACCAACAAGAGCACGACTGAAACTGACATGAAGGTAACTGCGTCGTGGGCCGCGATCCCAAACAGGAGTTTGTTGAGTAATTGAACTAGCGCAAGCGCAGCAATCACGCCTACTGCCACTCCAGCACCAGTGACGGCAAGACCCTCCCGCAGAACCATGAAGAGCACATCGGAAATGCGCGCGCCCAGCGCCATGCGTACGCCGATCTCCTGCGTGCGTTGCGCTACTGAGTACGAAATGACTCCATAAAGACCGATCGCTGCGAGCGCAAGTGCCAGGCCGGCAAAGAGCGTCATCAGCGACATCGTGAAGCGGCGGCTCTGGGTGGCGCTTGAGACGACCTGTTTAGCCGTTTGCACTTTTGCGATCGGCAGATCCGGATCGATCGCCGCCACTTGTGCGCGCAAGGCCGGAATCAAAGAGGAGGGTGGCGCGGCAGTTTTCACCACCAGTGCCATTGCACTGTAGGGAAACTGTGGCGTGTACCAGTACATCTGCGCTGCGGGAGGCTCTTCCAGGCTGACTAGCTTCACATCTTTCACAACGCCGATGACCTCGGCATGCAACATACCCCCCCATTCCATGCTGATGCGTTTGCCAAGGGGATTCTCGTTGGGCCAATACATGGCAGCCAGCGTCTCATTCACGACGATCTTCTTGATAGTGTCGTCAGCCTTGTCTTGAGATTCGAAGTTGCGACCTTGGAGGAACGGAATTGACATGGCCTGGAAGAAACCTGGGGTCACGCTGCGCACTTGCGAATCGGGTTCATCACCCGGCTGCGGTTTGGGACGTTCGTCGATGGTGAAGTCAGTCGCAGATCCCAGGCTGGTCAGTGGCATAAACGAGGTCGCGCCGGCTGCCTGGACGCCCGGAAGGTGCTGCACCCGATCGACAAGATCCTGGAAGAAGGCTGCCTGGCGCTGCTCTTCGTGGTACTTCGAATCGGGCAGGCTTATCTCAAGGCTGACCAGGTTCTCAGAATTGAAGCCTGTGTCAACATGAATGAGCTTCACGAAGCTGCGGATCACCAGACCTGCCCCGACGAGGAGCATCACCGCGAGGGCCGCCTCCGCCGCAGCCAGAATGTTCCGAAGTCGCCGTCGGCCACGCGCCGGAGATGCATGTGCTTCACTCTTGAGTGACTCGTTCAAGGACACGTCCGACAGCCGAAAAGCCGGAACCGCCCCGAACACGGCTCCCGTAACAAGAGCAAGGATCACTGAGAAGGCCAACACACGCGCATCAATGGAAACCGCGGTGATCGCGGGGAGCTGGGACGGCGCCAAACCCATCAGCAACTGCAATCCCCAATGAGCCAGCAACAACCCGATTGCACCTCCTATGAATGCCAGCAGGATGCTCTCGGTCAGCAGTTGCCGCAACAAACGCCACCGCGTCACGCCCAAAGCGAAACGTACTGCAACTTCCCGCTCGCGCGATGCGGCCCGCACCAGCAGCAGGTTTGCAACATTGACAACCGCGATGAGCAACACTAGCCCGACGCCTGTCAGAAGAGCCAACAATGCAGGACGTATGTCGCCGACAAGGTAGTCGCGCAACGACTCCACCTTTGTGGTCCAGCCGGTATCGGCTGCCGGGCGTTCCTTCTCAAGTTGCTGGGCAATGGCCTTCATCTCCGCGTCCGCTTGCTTTACCGACGTGCCCGGGTTCAATTCGCCGATCACGTTGACGTAGCGTCCGCGCAAATCGCGCAGCTGATCGGTAACGGCAAAGGGAGTCCAAATCGGAGCCGGATCCTCAACGATGCCGCCCCAAATAGCAAGTTGCGCGGACTCCGGCAACACGCCAACAATCCGATAACGCTCGCCGTCGAGCGCAAGGTCCTGATCCGTGACCTTGGGGTCGCCGGCGAAGTGCGATCGCCAGTAACTCTCGCTGATCAACGCTACGTGCTCGTTTCCCGGCTTCTCTTCGTCAGGCACGAACGTCCGCCCAATGATCGGACGAATGCCGGTGATCGAGAAAAGCGCCGGAGAGACGATGGCGGAAGCTACGCGCTCCGGCTCGCCCTTCCCCGTCACATTGATTTCGTTCTTAACTATCATCGCCATGTTGCGAATTGAACGAACGCGCTCTCGCCAGCGGAGGAAATTTCCGGGATTTACCACGTTCCGCTCACGGCCATTCTTATAACTGTGCTCCCAAACCATGACGAGGCGATCGCGATTTGGAAAAGGGAGCGGCTCCAGCATGGTCGCGTTGACCACGCTGAAGATCGCGGTGTTAGCGCCTATGCCCAGCGCCAGTGTCATCACAGCCACCGCCGCAAAGCCGGGATTCCTCACCAGCATGCGAAGTCCATAACGCAGATCTTGAAGTATGGAGTCCATAGATTTCCTTATTCGTCTCGCAAAGCGACCACAGGGTCGATGCGCATAGCTCGCCGTGCGGGTAGATAACAAGCGCCGAGGGCGACAATTGAGAGCAGCGCAGCGACGCATAGGAGCGTTGCAATGTCATCGCTGCCAACTCCGTAAAGCAAGCTCCGCAGGAAGCGGGAAAGCGCCAGCGCTCCTACGACTCCGAATGCCACGCCGGCCAACACCAATCCCATGCCCTCGCCCAGAACGAGGCGAAGCACATGGCTCACCTGCGCTCCGAGCGCAATGCGAATCCCAATCTCTGGCGTCCGGCGCTGCACCGAATATGCGAGCACGCTGTAGATACCGATTGTCGCCAGCAACAATGCAACGGCTGCAAATGTGCCCAGCAGGAACATATTGAAACGTTGCGGCGCCAGGCTGCTCGCCATCAACTCTTCCATCGTCAGGACGTCGAGAACGGGTGTACCCGCATCCACCTTGTGTACAGCGTTGGTCACCGCCGTAGCCACGTTTTTGGGAGCTAAAGACGTACGAACCACGAGCGAGAGCGATGGACTCCGAAACTCGTCAAACTTGGGATCTGGATAGTCCAACTGTGACACTGGCGAATAAAGCGTTGGCAGATCTTCCTGAACATCCAGTCCACGCAGCTTTACGTTGTCGACGACTCCCACGATTTCACGCGGGCCGCCCTGACTGAACGTCAAACTCACGTGTTTACCGATGGCTCGTTCACCGGGCCAAAAACGTTTAGCCATCGCCTCGCTGATGACCGCGACACGCGGACGTTCGCTTGTGTCATTGTCGGTAAACTCACGGCCCTGCAGGATGGCAATACCCATGCTGCGAAAATAATCCGCAGAAATGAGCCGCACCGGAACCTCGGGTTGATCCGCCATGGCCACGACAGGGTGGCCTTCCAGTCCTACGGGCTGGATTGATCCACCGGAGAAAGGCAAGGACGTCACGAGTGCCGCCGATGTAACACCGGGGACCGCCTTCACTTGTTGGCGAACCTGCTCGTAAAACAGGCTTGTCTGCTGCGGGGTGCTGAATTTCTTGTCCGCCAGTGACAGGGACGCAGTCAGCACATTATGCGGGTTGAAACCAGGATCGACGCTCTGCAGTTTCCATAGGGTGCGCATCAGCAGACCGGCACCCACCAGCAATATAAGAGAGAGCGCGACTTCTGCGACTACCAGAATGGACCGGGTGTGTTTGCCTCCGGTATCGGCGCCGCGTCCTCCGTGCTTGAGCGCCTCACCGACATTAACGTTGCTTAAACGCCAGGCAGGTACAACCCCGGTAATCAGCCCTGTCGCCACAGAAATCAGTAGCGTGAACCCCAGTACCCACTGGTCCAGGCTTATCTCTCGGGCGCGCGGAAGCTGATCAGAAAGATAGCCCACTATGGCGCTTACGCCAAATATCGCGAGAAGCGTACCCAGTACTCCGCCGAAGACGGCGAGCAGCACGGCTTCGGAAAGGACTTGTTGCAGAATCCGGCTACGGGACGCCCCCAATGCACTGCGGACGGCAATCTCCGTCCTGCGGTCGAGAATTTTCGCGAGCATCAGGTTCGCCACATTTGCGCAGGCAATCAGCAGGACCAGCAGGACCGCTCCGAGTAAAACCAGGAGTGCTGGGCGAACGTCCCCAACCATGTCTTCTCGCAGTGGCACTACGATCGCTCCCCACCCCTTGTCGTCCACTGGGTACTCTTGCTCGAGTCGTCGCGAGATTGTGTTCATCTCAGCCTGAGCCGTATGCAGGTCTACTCCCGGCTTCAGGCGAGCGATAACTGACAAATCGTGCGCACCACGCACAGCTCGAGTGGCAGGCGTCCAACTTAAAGGCGACCAGAATTCCGCATACTCCGGAAAGCGGAAGTTGCTGGGCATGACGCCGATGACGGTGTAAGGGCTCTCGTCGAGGTTGATGGTGCGACCCACAATCCCACGATCGGCCCCGAAATGCGACTTCCACAAGCCGTAACTAAGGATGACGACGTGGTCGCGGCCCGATTGGTCCTCGTCCGGGGCGAAGCTCCGTCCGAGCATAGGCGCAACCCCGAGCACAGAAAAATATTCGGGCGAGACTGCCTGTCCGCGCAACGCTTGTGGCTCCCCAATCCCGGTCGGATTCAGACCCTTGAAACCGCTGACTGCCATCTGTTCGAAACTGTGGCTCTGGTCCTTCCAATCAAGATAGTTGGCGGGCGACACGGAAAACGTTTTCATGCCCGGAAAACTGGTCTGTGGCGGCGTGTGCCAGATATACATCAACCGCTCTGGGTTCTTGAAAGGTAGCGGCCGAAGCAACACGCCATAGACAACACTGAAGATCGCGCTGTTCGCGCCAATGCCGATCCCGAGCGTAAGGACTGCGATAATGCTGAAGAGTTTCGACTTCATCATCATGCGAAGACCGTAGCGAAAATCAGCCCTAAGCTGCTTCATGTACCCCTCGTTTACTTTTAAATACCCAGCCCATGATTCCGCCGATCACTCAGAACTTATCTAACGGCTACGATCATCAGCGTAGCGTCGTCGTGGAAGCGGTTGCCACAGTGCTTCGCCACCTGCGCTAGCAACTCTCGTTGTAAACCAGCCGCAGTCGTTTCTCCACAGCAGCGCACACAAGCAGTGAGGCGCTCTTCCCCAAACTCTTGTTGCTCGCTGTTTTCGGCCTCAGTTACACCGTCGGTGAACAGTACGAGGACGTCGTTTTCACCCAGAGTTACCTCGCCTTGCTCATATTTCCATCCAGGGAGACGCCCAAGCACTGCGCCACCACGTTCTAACTTTTCAGTTTGGCCGTTGGCCCTCATCAGCAGGGGCGGGCAGTGCCCTGCGTTCGTAAACGTTAAACGCCGGTTCGCAGGCTCGAGTCGCGCGTAGCAAAGCGAGATAAACCTTTCCGTCTGCACGTCCTCGCAAAAAATAGTGTTCAGCCGGCGGCACAGTTGTTCCGGCTCCATTGCAGGCGTGGCAAACGCCTTCACTGCGGACTGCAGATTCGACATGACCAACGCGGCCGGCACTCCTTTACCTTCGACGTCAGCGATGCAGAGGCCAACCGACCCATCGGCAAAACGCAAGATGTCGAAGTAATCGCCGCCCAGTACTCGCGCCGGTTTCCAGTCTGCCGAAATATCTAGCCCAGGAATTTGCGTGATATGCCTGGGCAGCAGTCGTTTCTGCATGTCGCCGGCTTCCCGCATTTCGCGATCGTGCTCGGCTTCCGCCCTCACAACTTGCTGCCCTCGCTCCAACTGGTTACGCACTAAGCCCAACAAGCGCCAGTTGTCCCAAGGCTTCTGGATGAAATCACAGGCTCCTCGGCGCATGGCTTCAACCGCTACTTCAACACTTCCCCAAGCTGTCATCACGATGATCGGAACAGAGCTGTTCTCTTGTTGAAGGCGATTCAGGAGTTCCAGCCCTTCACTACCGGACGTCGTGTCTCGCGTGTAATTTAGATCCATGAGCACCAGGTCGAACTCCTGCGAACTGAGCGCCGCCAGCGCCGCTTCTGGAGAAGTAACTGCCTCGCAATGTATGCCTTCCTGCTTCAGGACCAGCCGAATGGCTTCAATCACCTCAGGCAGATCTTCTGCGATGAGCACGCGCGGCGAAATTGCGACATCGGGTGTACTGCAAGCCGCCACTTAGCTGACCTCGACGCTCTCTTCCACCACTCGACCATCGAACAGGTGAATGGTCCGTTCCGCGTGCCTCGCAAAACGCGGGTCGTGCGTGACCATGCAGATGGTCGCACCTTCGCTGTGCAGTTCCTGCAAAAGTGACATGACCGACTCCGCGTTGTGGGAGTCCAGATTTCCCGTGGGCTCGTCGGCCAGCAACAGGGACGGCGAACCGGCGATTGCACGCGCCACGGCGACCCGTTGTTGCTGGCCTCCAGACAACTGTGCCGGATAGTGCCGCACCCGATGGCTCATGCCCACACGCTCCAGAGCTTTGTGGACACGCTCTTTGCGTTCGGCGCCAGACATCTCGCGATAGGTCAGCGGCAGCTCAACGTTTTCGTATACGTTGAGGTCTCCAATCAGATTAAAGCTCTGAAAAATGAAACCGATCTCGCGGTTGCGGATGATGGCCCGCTGCGCGATGTCCAAATTCGCCACCGGCTCGCCTTTCAGCGTATATTCGCCCACGCTGGGTGAGTCCAGCAGACCCACAATCGCTAGCAACGTGGACTTGCCCGAGCCTGAAGGCCCCGCGATCGAGACATATTCGCCTTTGTTGATGTCGAGATGCACGCCAGACAGCGCGTGTGTCTCCACGTCCTCGGTGTAAAAAATCTTTTTGATTCCTACCATTCGGATCAGGGGTTCCATTCATCTGCTCCACAGAATTATTCGAGGCGAATACGATCGTTGTTATCCCAACGGGTCATATCGGAAAGGATCACCTGGTCACCTTCCTTCAATCCCCCGAGTATCTCGATTGCGTTGACCGAGCTGCGCCCCACTTTTACTTGTGCTCGCGTCGCCGTGCCATCCGCTTGCACCACGAACATCCCGATTGTGCTGTTCTCTTGCCCAAACGCGGGACGCCCGACGAACAGGACGTTTGCCAGCCGCTGCAGGTCGATTGTTCCGTCAACGCTCAGATCGGGACGCGCCCCCAGCGGCAGTTCGCCCTCCAGTGATACGTCAACCGTGACCGTTCCGTTCTGTACTGCTGGATCAATTCGAGTCACATGCCCGGGCACCGCACCGTTATGGGTGTCGACCTGCGCCGGCTGATTAAGACTCACGTCCTTGGCCTGTGTCTCAGGAATGCGTAGCTCGGCCATGAGCTTCGAGGGCTGCGCAACTTTGGCAATCGTTGTTCCCGCTGCCACCTGTTGCCCCGCCTGCAGCGGATGCCCATTCAAGTTGAGTTCCTGTAGCACGCCGTCAATGCCTGCGCGGATCTTGAGGCCGTTAAGCTGCGTGAGATGAAGGTGATACAGGGCGTTGAGTTGCTCCACTCGCGCCTGCTGAGCCGCGAGTCTGGCTTGCAGCTCGCGCGTACTATTCTGAAAACGCTGCTGCTCGATCTCGCTCTGGCCGCCGAGTTGTTGCGCGTTGCCTTCAGAGACGTTTAAGGTTTGTTGGGAAATGACCCCGAGCTTCGCCAGTTCGGCATCCGTGTCCGCCCGCATTCTCGCCTGAGACGATTCCGTTTCAGCTCGCGCCGCTTGTGCTTTCTGATTAAGCACCTGACTTTGCAGCTGGACGCGCAGACTGTTGTACTCGGCTTCCGCAGCTTTTACCTGAAAGCGCGCGTCAACTGCTTCCTGTTCAACCTCGGGATTGCTGAGTTCCACCAGGACGGTGTCAGCCTTCACCGAAGTGCCGGGGCGTGCCAGGATCTTTTCGACGCGACCATCGCTCAGGGCAGGAATCCAACGAATCTCTTCCGGAACAAGCGTTCCATTCCCTCGCACCTGGCGCAACATTGGACCGCGCTTCACCGTATCCAACCATACGGTCGAGCGCTCTACGGTCGGCGCGGCCGGTTTTAGCCGGGAGAGCCCCAGAGTCACGCCAAATAGCGCGAGCAGCGCAAAACCGCCATACATGATTTGCTTGCGCCGCTTGTCACGCAAATTTTGAGGCCGAGGAATATCCACGTCTCAACTCATTGCATCGCGCGTTCCAAATTTCCGCACTTGTAAATCGCTGAAATGAAGAGGGCTGAGAATTTCAACCATGCGTTAAGCTGTTCGTTTCCGAACAGCGGTGTCCGGGAACGGCCAGCGCACAGGCTGCACGACGAAGAAGCAGACTTCCATCTAGAACTGGCGCGCAGTTGCAGTGGCCTGCTCCCTCGATGCAGGGTGCGGCTATAATTGCGCACGCCGATGGCTCTCACCTCTGGGATAAAACTCGAGCCTTACGAAATCATCTCTCTGCTGGGCGCCGGCGGAATGGGTGAGGTCTATCGCGCCCGTGATGCACGTCTGGGACGCGATGTCGCGCTGAAAATACTCCCCGAATCCTTTGCTCAAGACGCAATGCGCCTGCATCGCTTTGAGCAAGAGGCGCGGGCCGTTGCCGCGCTGAACCATCCAAACATTCTTGCCGTGTTCGACATTGGCCGGCACAACGGGTCGCCATTTCTGGTTTCCGAACTTCTGGAAGGCGAGAGCCTTCGCGCCACCCTGGACCGCGGTCCTCTTCCTCAGCGCAAGACCATTGAATACGGGGTACAGATTGCGCAAGGCTTGGCAGCGGCGCACGAAAAGGGCATCGTGCACCGGGATCTCAAGCCCGAGAATGTCTTCATCACTCGGGACGGGCGGATCAAGATCCTTGATTTTGGCTTGGCGAAGCTGGCGCAAACAACAGGCGATGGACCGGATGATGCCACCTTCGCCGGTTCCGACACTGCGGCGGGCATCGTCGTAGGCACTGCCAGCTACATGGCCCCAGAACAGGTGCGCGGCGAACCGGTCGACGCTCGCACCGACATCTTTGCCTTCGGAGCTGTGCTGTACGAAATGTTGTCGGGGGTTCGCGCATTTCGGCGTGACACCGCGGCCGAGACCATGACTGCGGTTTTGAAGGACGATCCTCCGGAATTATCGGATCCCGGACGTCTGGTTTCTCCCACGCTCGACCGCATCGTACGTCGTTGCCTGGAAAAAAGCCCGGATCAGCGCTTCCAGTCGGCACGGGATCTCTCTTTTGCTTTGACTGCATTTTCTGGGACTGAGTCGGCGAGCGCAGCACGCGCGGCGGTCGCGGCTCCACGAAAACTTCGTCTCTTGCGCTGGGCGGGCGCAGCGCTGGCGCTAGCTTTGGTAGCGGGACTCACTTGGTATATCGCGCGCCGCCCTGCCGCCACCACGCGAATGAAGTTCGCCATACCTGTGCCGGAAGAAATCAGCGTCAGCCACTTGGCTCTTTCTCGCGATGGCACCATGCTGGCGTTCGTGTCGCCCGATGAAAGCACCGGACTACCCATGATTTACGTCC
>JBLNFC010000592.1:0-6004 GCA_050263355.1 Acidobacteriota bacterium | reverse complement strand
AGGGGGAAGGCTGCGATCCTCGTGGCTGTTCGCAAAGAAGAATCGGCCAGCGAATTTGCTTTTTTCCGACTGCTGCCAGTCAGCATTGGTCATGAACTGCTCTTCGGTAAATCTGCACGGGATGCTGAAGGCATTGGTACCAAGTCCAGTTGTGGGATCGATGCGCTGAGGAGTTGGAATGAGGAAGCTTCCGTCGGGCAGCTTCCGTTGCAGCAATGCCAGCGCTTGCGGCGCGATGTTGGAGCCATCGGGAAGGATTGCCGAGCCTCCGAACAGACCTGTCTGGCCGGCGAATAATGCTCCCAGAGCAGCCGCGGAGCGGTCGTTGGTCAAGGGCGGAGTCGAGATCGTGCTGGAGCAATTGACGTCGACCCCATTCAACTGCCGGGTTCCCTGATACGAAGTGAAGAAAAAGAGTTTGTCCTTTCGAATCGGCCCGCCAAAGGTGAATCCGAACTGATTCTGTCGCAAGATCTGGCGGGGCTGCTCGTTGAGCTTACGGAAATACTCGTTGGCATTCAGCTTTTCGTTGCGGAAGAATTCGAAGAGCGTGCCGTGATACTCGTTCCAGCCACCTTTCGTGACCACGTCCACGTTCGCGCCGGCGTTCCTTCCGAATGCCGCATCAAACCGTCCTGTCTGAACCTTAAATTCCTGAATCGTGTCGGGGTTCGGGACGGCAACACCGCCACTGAGGAACCCGCTATGCTGCACGTCGTTGATTTCGACCCCATTCATCTGAAAGTTGTTATCCATGGAGGAGCCGCCATTGGCGACAAAGGGCTCACCGCCGTCGCTACCACCGCCGCGGCCTAAGGAGCCCGCATTCGTAACATCAGCGGCCACGCCCGGCGACAGCCCAACGATCTGCGTGTAGTTGCGAGTCACCAGGGGCAGGTTCTCGACCATTTGACCATTGGTGACATGACCTAGCCCGCTACTCTCAGTCTGCAATTGTTCCGTTGATGAATCGACCTGCACACTCTCAGTGACCGTACCAACCTGCAATCCCAAGTTGAGGGTGCGCGTCTCTGTCACCGCGACCACAATATTGGGATAGGTAGAGACCTTGAAGGACTGCTTGGAAACGTCGACCCGATAGCTGCCCGGCGACAGGAGCGGCACCAAGTAACGCCCGTTACTGGACGAAACGGCCGTAACGGCAGCTCCGGTGGCCTCGTTGACTACGGAAATCCTGGCCCCGGATACGACGGCTCCGGAAGGATCAGTCACCAGTCCGGAGAGAGCGCCTGTTGCGGCGGTTTGGGCAGGCGCTTGAGCGGCAACCAAAATTACAACCAAGGCCAGCAGCAAAGTCGAGCGAGTCGGCGCGCGCATCATTCGAAGCTCCTCCGCACGCGTCTTACCTGGGAATGCGTGCGTTTGCGACCACCCCTGGGGTGCAGGTTGCAAAACGTTTACACCACATGATGCGCGTTGTCAATTGCAAACATCATTTGTTGCAATTTGTATTGACAAGGGCGTGACCGCAGCCGGATAAAGGAGGCCAGCAACCGCTTCTCGAGTGCTGCGAAGCCGGGCACACGCCGGAAAGAGGGCTGAGAGGCAAGTGGATTGAGAAGGACTCATGAACATTGAACTCATTGCGATACGTGAACTGAAGATGCGCCTGAAAGCGCCATTCGAAACCAGCTTCGGGGTAACTCACAATCGAAGGATTCTGCTAGTCGAAGTTGTGGCCGACGGCGTGAGCGGGTGGGGCGAGGTTACGACAGGCGAAACGCCGTCTTACAATCCGGAAACCACTGATACGGCATGGCACGTTATTTCTGATTTCATCGCTCCCCTCCTGACTGGCAAAAGTATTGCCAGCGCAGCCGACGTCGCCACTCTTCTTGCAGGCATACGTGGACACGAGATGGCGAAAGCGGGCGTGGAAAATGCGTTGTGGGACATCGAAGCGCAGCAGAAACGGCTACCACTGGCAAAGCTGGTTGGCGGAAGTTGGGACGAGATCCGCTGCGGAGTGTCGCTGGGGATTCGGGAGAATCCGGAGGCTTTGGTCAAGAAGGTGGCCGAAGAAGTCGGCAATGGCTATCAAAGGATCAAGTTGAAGATCAAGCCGGGTAAAGATCTGGAATATGTTGCCGCAGCGCGAAGAGAGTTTCCTGAGACACAGCTTTCGGTGGATGCGAATTCAGCTTACACGCTCGAGGACACCGAACACCTGCAGAAACTCGACGCCTTCCATTTGCTGATGATTGAACAACCATTGCGTTGGGACGACATTCACTCTCACGCCAAACTACAAAAACAGATCGAGACCGCTATTTGTCTGGATGAATGCATTAACAGCGTTAATGACGCGCAGGCAGCGATCGAATCAGGCGCTTGCCGAATTATCAATATCAAGCTGGGGCGAGTCGGTGGACACAGCAGCGCGCGCAAGGTTCACGACATGTGCTGGCAGAACAATATCCCCGTCTGGTGCGGTGGGATGTTGGAGGCCGGAGTGGGACGCGCGCATAACATTGCGATGTCCACTTTGCCCAATTTCACGCTGCCCGGAGACGTTTCCGCCAGCGCACGTTATTGGGACGAAGACATTATTGACCCGGAAGTTGAGGTCACGCCGCAGGGAACCATCCGTGTTCCGACCACGCCTGGCTTAGGATACAAAGTGAAACGCGAGTTGGTGGAGAGGCTCACGGTCCGGAAGCGGGACTGGGCGGCGGCCACCATGCTCGCGACAGGCTAGGCAGCCTCCAAGCAGACACCCTGGACGCATTGGTCGAACTCGAACTTCTACCCATCTCAACCTGAGTGGAGCCGCGAATGATCAAACTTACTGAACAGAGAGTGGTTGCCTGCCTGAACAGGTGCAAGCGCGGGATCACTTCCCTTCCCATTGTCCTGCTCTTACTGCTCTGCAATGTGTTGGTTCTCTCGTTGAGTGCTGCCGTGCAAGAGGGTGACACTCTGGAAGCCCGAATTCAGAAAATCATGAGCCGGCCGGAATACGCGCACTCGACATTCGCGATTGAATTCTTGTCGCTGGATTCGGGGAAGCTGATCTACCGGTGGAATGCCGATAAGCTGGTCGTGCCAGGTTCAACAACGAAGCTTCTGACAGAGGGCACTGCGCTGGAATTGTTGGGCAGTGATTATCGGTTCCATACCCGGGTGTATCGGACTGGAGAACTCAAGGGGAACGGAACATTGCTCGGAGATATTGTGCTCGTGGCCAGCGGAGATCCGAATCTTTCTGGCCGTATTCAGGCGGACGGGACGCTCGGGTTCGAAAACGAAGATCACTCCTATGGCGGGGCCGACAGCAAGGGGGTTGGGACCGATCCGCTGCTCGTGATTCATGAACTGGCACAGCAAGTTGCACAAAAAGGCGTGAAGCGAGTGCAGGGCCGGGTGTTGATTGATGCTCGACTTTTTCCCGAAGGGACGCGCGAGTTGGGCACCGGGGTCGTGATCTCGCCCATAGTAGTGAACGACAATGTGGTCGACGTAATTGCCAGCGCAGGAGCAAGCGAAGGCACTCCTGTTCCATTACGGATTTCGCCCAAGACTTCCTACGTTCAGTTCATCAACAAGGCAACGACCGGCAAAGCGGACTCAAAGGCTGACATCAACTACGGGGACGACAAGGTCAATTCCGACGGAACGCATACCGTCACGGTGACAGGCAGTGTGCCGGTGGGCAAGCCGGTTGGCATGATGTCGTGGCCGGTACCGGAGCCGAGCCGGTTTGCACAAGTGGTCTTCACCGAAGCTCTGCGGGAGAAAGGCGTTGACGTGAAGCCACCGACGGGAACAAGTCCTCCGGATTTCGCGGCACTTTCTGCCAGTTACAAAGACCGAAACCTGGTAGCTGAGCATGTCTCGCCCCCGCTGAAGGAAGATGTCAAGATCACTCTGAAAGTCAGCCAGAACCTGCACGCCAGCATGACGCCCTATTTCTTAGGCGCCTTAGTAGGTCACGCCGAAAAGGATTTCGATCAGGCCGGATTTGACCTGGAACATGACTTTTTGAAAACGAACGGTCTCGATCTGACGGCCGCCTCTCAAAGCGACGGCGCCGGCGGCAATGCACTCTTCACGGCGGATTTCATTGCGCAGTATCTCCTCTTCATGTCGAAGCAGAAGAACTTTGCTGATTTCCAGCGAGGTCTGCCGATTCTCGGAAAAGACGGCACCTTGGCGAAGATTCAAACCGATTCTCCTGCGGCTGGTCATGTATATGCGAAGACCGGGACCTATCTGGTCGGTGACTCGCTCAACAAGAACCTGATGGTTACGGGCAAGGGTCTTTCCGGATACATGGAGACGAAGAGCGGACAGAAATTGATCCTGGCACTGTATGTGAACAACGTCAGCGTTCCCGAAGACTCGGAGCTGGTACAGAAAATTGTGGGAGGCGCTCTAGGAGAGATCGCATCGGCAGCCTATGACGCGCAGCTTCCAGACGAGACCAGCGCGCGTGCTGACTCCGCAGCCTACGACGTGATTATCAAGAATGGCCGGATCATTGATGGGAGTGGCAATCCGTGGGTCTCAGGAGATGTGGCAATCAAGGGCGACCGAATCGCAGCCATTGGCAATCTTGGCGATGCCAAGGCGGAGCGCACAATCGACGCCACGGGAATGGTGGTTTCGCCGGGCTTTATCGACACCCTGGGCCAGTCCGAATTCCCACTGCTGATCGACAACCGCTCATTGAGCAAGTTATCCCAGGGTATAACCACCGAAATCACTGGAGAAGGCGCGTCTATCGCGCCACAGAACGAATTGACTTTGGCAGCACTGAAGCCATTCCTCGAGCAATACCATGTGAAGGTCGATTGGACCACTCTGGATGGATATTTTCAGACCCTCACAAAGGTCGGCACGCCTCTGAATATCGGAACTTACGTAGGTGCGGCGCAGGTAAGAGAAGCTGTCGTCGGCGATGCGGACCGAGCCCCAACGGCTGAAGAACTGGAAAAAATGAGGGGGCTCGTGGAGCAAGCGATGAAGGATGGCGCGTTCGGTGTGTCCACGGCGCTCATCTATCCTCCGGGGCATTACGCGAAAACTGAAGAGTTGATTGAGCTCGCAAAAGTGGCCTCACAGTACGGCGGCCTTTACGCCAGCCATATGCGCAGTGAGGGTCAATCTGAGGTGCAGGCGCTCGAAGAAGCATTGCACATCGGTCGCGAGGCGCATTTGCCGGTGCAGATCTTCCATCTCAAAGTCAGTGGGAAAACCCGTTGGGGCAGTATGCCGAAGATCGTGAACATGATCCAGACAGCGCGCGATTCTGGACAAGACGTCACGGCGAATATGTACCCGTACGTGGCAGGTGGAACAGCGTTGGCGTCGAGTCTGCCTCCATGGGTGGCTGATGGCGGCACAGAGAAGTTGCTCGAGCGTTTGCGGCAGCCGCAGGTTCGGGCGAGGATCAAGCAGGAAATTTCAGCGGGTGATCATGCTAATTGGGAAAATCTCTACTTCGATAGTGGCGGGCCTGGAGGAGTGCTGGTTTCCGGCATTGAAAATCCCGAGCTGAAGAAGAAGTTCGACGGTAAAACAGTAGCGGAGATCGCCAAGCTGCAAAACAAGGCCCCGCTCGATGCGTTGATGGATCTGGTTATCGACGACAAGGCGCAGAGCGGCGCACTTTACTTCATCGCAAACGAGAACGATCTGCGCTACGGATTGAAGCAGCCATGGACGAGTATCGGCCTGGATGCGAGCGAAGAGTCCCTCGATGGACCATTGTTCGAGGAGCACTCGCATCCTCGGGCATTCGGGAGCATGCCGCGTTTCCTGGGATATTACTCACGCGACCTTCATCTGCTACCCCTGGAACAAGCAATTCGGAAGATCACTTCGCTTCCGGCACAACGGGAGAGGTTGCGCGATCGCGGGCTCTTAAAAGCCGGATATTTTGCGGATATAACTGTTTTCGATCCCGCGAACATCCGGGACCGCGCGACCTACGAGAATTCCACCGCATTATCGGAAGGAATCAAGTATGTGTTCGTGAATG
>JBLNFC010000591.1:0-5060 GCA_050263355.1 Acidobacteriota bacterium | reverse complement strand
GCTTTAACGGCACTGGCGCGACTGGCGCATCGTGGTGGGGTCGATGCGGACGGCCGTAGCGGGGACGGCGCGGGGCTTCTCACGACCATCCCGGCTGCCTTCATGCAGAAGGCGGCATTCGATAGTGGCATTGACCTGCCCGGCGTGTTCGGTTTGGGAATGGTCTTTCTGGCGCACGATAAGCAGATAGAAATGACGGAGGCGATTGAAGCGGCTTCCGCAGAACTCGGATTGCATTGTCGTGGCTGGCGCGAGGTGCCTACAGATCCCTCAATTCTTGGCCCCCGCTCCCTGGATGCGCTGCCCCTGGTTCGACAATGCTTCTTCACGGCAATTCAGCAGAGCGCGAATCTCGAGTCCCTTCTCTTCCGCGTCCGAAAAAAGTTGGAAATCACTGCTCCCGGCGCCTATTTCTCTTCTCTGTCTTCCCGCACCGTCGTTTACAAGGGCTTACTGACTCCGCAGCAACTTCCGATGTTTTACCCCGATCTAGCGAACGATGAATTCAAGAGTCCCTTTGCCATATTTCACCAGCGCTACTCGACAAACACCCAGCCTAGTTGGTCCTTAGCGCAGCCATTTCGGTTTGCGGCACACAACGGTGAGATCAACACCATTAGTGGGAAGCGTCGCTGGATGCGCGCACGTGAACCGATGCTCCGCCAGGAACTCGGGCTGCCCAGCGATTCTCTGGTACTTGAGCCTGGAATGAGCGACTCTGCCAGCTTCGATAACGCGCTGGAGATCTCTCTTCATCAGGGTTACAGCGTCGCCGAGTCAATTACTCGACTCGTCCCACCGGCGTGGGAACACGACGAGCACCTCGGGACGAGTCTTCGCAATTTTCTCGCCATCAGCGCTCGAGAACAAGAACCTTGGGATGGCCCCGCCGCACTGGTCTTCAGCGATGGCCAGACCGTTGGAGCGAAACTCGACCGCAATGGCTTGCGGCCAATGCGGTACACGCTAACTTCCGACGGATGGCTGAGCACAGGCTCGGAAGTCGGCATCATCGACCTTCATGGCAAACACGTCATCGAAAGGCAGCGTCTCGGGCCTGGAGAAATGCTTCTCGCAGATCCTGTCAACGGCACGTTCTTCCGTCCCGCGGATGTTGCCAGCCTCTTGAACCGCAGAAACAAGCGCCCCAAAGCAGCGATCATTCCCGCAGAACACAACGTGGAACCCTGCTCTGCGGGCTTGAATCGCGCGCTGGCAGCTTTCGGCTGGACGGAGGATCAGTTTCGCATACTGTTTCAGCCGCTGGTTCAGGAAGGACAGGAATCGCTGTGGAGCATGGGCGATGACGCGCCGCCGGCATTCTTGTCCCACCTGCCGCGTCCGGTATGGGATTACTGCAAGCAGCGCTTTGCGCAGGTCACAAATCCTCCCATTGACTCGTTACGCGAGGGTCATGTCATGTCGCTCGATGTGTATTTGAGCGACACTGCGTCTCTGAATTCTCCGCTCCTCGATGCCGGACAGATCAAGGCACTGACCGCCTTGGGGCCCTCTCGCCGTATTGACTTCACATTTGACATAGATGGCGGAATCGAATCTGGCAGACAGGCGTTTGGAGTCATCAAGGAAGAGGCGCGACAAGCTGTCATCGCGGGAGCAACGGTCATTCTCACAGACTCTGCTTTAAGCGCCGATCGAGCCGCACTGCCCGCTCTCCTGGCGGTTTCCGCAGCCTGGCAGGCAATGGTGGAAGCGGGTGGCTACAAACTTCCTCTCATTGTGGAGAGCGGCCAGATCGTTGACACACATCACGTCGCGCTGTTGATTGCGACGGGGGCCAGTGCGGTGCATCCGTACTTGGCAATGGAACTGGCGGCTGGCATGCATTCCAGCGGACCCGCAAGGTATCGTGCAACGGTGGAAAAAGGGCTGCGCAAGGTATTAGCGCGCATGGGTATCTCGACCATCGCGAGTTATCGGAACAGCCAACTCTTCGAAGTCATCGGGTTGGCTCCAAGCTTCTCATCCCAATTCTTTGGCGACGCCAGCCAGAGTCTGGGTGGCAAGGACGTCAACGACATTTTGACGGATTATCTGCGGTTTCACGCTGCAGGATTTGCATCGTCAGCGGCAGAGTTCCGAGACGTCGGGCTCTACCGATTCCGTCACAACGGTGAGCAGCACGCAAACTCGCCTGAACTGGTCCGACGCATGCACCGGTACTTGAAATCACGCACTCCGGAGAACCATGCAGCATTCTCGGCGTTATCGGATCAGCGCACCGACGTTGCTGTTCGGGACCTGCTCGAGGTCAAACCCGGAGACGCGATTCCCATCGACGAAGTGGAAACCGAGGTGTCTTTGCTGAGTCGTTTTGGCACGCAGGCCATGTCGCTGGGTGCTATTTCACCAGAGGCTCATCGCACCCTCGCGATAGCGATGAATCGCCTTGGGGGGCGAAGCAACACCGGAGAAGGTGGTGAAGATGCGAGGATCTACATAGACGATCCTGACGCCAATAACCGCGTAAAGCAGGTTGCTTCTGGGCGGTTCGGGGTCACAGCGGAATACTTGGTCCATGCCGATGAGATTGAAATCAAAATGGCGCAAGGTTCAAAGCCCGGGGAAGGCGGGCAACTACCTCCAACCAAGGTCAGCGCTTACATCGCTCGCCTCCGCCACGCGGTGCCGGGAACGTCACTGATCTCGCCGCCACCTCACCACGATATCTATAGCATTGAGGACCTCGCGCAACTGATTTATGACCTGAGAGCGGTAAATCCGCGCGCACGCATTGGGGTCAAACTGGTTTCCAGTTCCGGAGTAGGGATCATAGCGGCCGGAGTAGCTAAGGCAGGCGCAGACATCATTACGATCAGTGGACACGATGGTGGAACCGGCGCATCCCCGCTTACATCCATCAAGAACACGGGCTTACCTTGGGAGATCGGGTTGCGCGACACACACACGGCCCTCGTACGAGCCGGTTTGCGGAGTCGCGTCAGGTTGCGGGTTGACGGAGGCTTGAAGTTCGCGCGCGATGTCGTCATCGCCGCCATGCTGGGAGCCGAGGAATTCGGCTTCGCCACCGCTGCTTTGCTTGCCATCGGATGCGTTATGGCGCGGCAATGCCATCTGAATACTTGTCCCGTTGGGATTGCGACCCAAGACGAGAAACTGCGTGTGCGTTTCGCGGGAAGCCCAGAGATGGTTGAGAACTACTTCCGCATGCTTGCAGGCGATGTTCGAAAGCTGCTGGCGGATATGGGCGCGCGGTCAATTGACGAGATTTCGGGTAAAGTGGATCGCTTACAACCTCGTTCTAGCGAAGCCGAAGATAGCCTTGCCAAGTTGTTGCAGCCAATCCAGCAGGCCCCACCACAATATGCCTGTCCGCATGAGGATTCGGGAGAACTACAAAATCAGCTGGGCCGCGCTGTGGAAGAATTGGAATCGCTCTCTCCTCGTTCTTACCATTTCCGCATCACCAACTCAGATCGAGCCGTCGGCGCTCGCTTTTCCGGTGAAATACTGCGCCGCCTCGGCCGCTCAACACTAGAGATGAGTGGCGTGGACTGCGAGTTCGTCGGCACTGCGGGGCAAAGCTTCGGCGCGTTTTTAATTGCGGGCGCCAATTTCCGCCTCGCGGGCGAAGCTAATGATTATGTTGCTAAGGGGCTTTGCGGCGGAACTGTTGCAATCACGGCGGGAGCAGAGGCGTCCGAACGTGGCGACGTCCTAGTGGGCAACACTGTCCTTTATGGTGCAACCGCGGGTGAGCTATACATTGCTGGACAAGCTGGCGAGCGTTTCGCTGTTCGTAACAGTGGCGCGTTAGCGGTCGTCGAAGGTGTGGGTCAGCACGGATGTGAATACATGACCGCTGGAATCAGCGTCATCCTGGGCCCAGTCGGCTTAAATTTGGGAGCTGGCATGACTGGGGGTTTGGCATACCTTCTCCGTGGCCCGCTTCACAGCCTCCGCAGCCATTCCTCGGTGCGCTTTGCTACTCTTCAGCGCAATGAGGAAGCGTGGCTGCGGCGCATTCTTCGCCGTCACGTTCAACTCACTGGAAGTCCGCGAGCAGCACGCCTTCTACGCAGCGCCAGTCTGCCTTTGGTCCGGGTTGAACCGGTGCAGCCCCCCTGCACCGTGGAAGAGACCTGGGCAGCTATCCTGACACGACTCGCTGCGCAGGAACGGCGGACCTTCGAACCCGACCATGCCGTTTCTTCCGACGGTCCACTGGTGATGTAAGGAGCCTCATTATTCGTTCGGCTCCTGATGCGCAACTTTGGAAACATTTCAAACGAGAACACTAACGTGCCTGCCCGGGTGGTCTCGTGTGGCCATCAATAAGGGGACAAATACTGTCGCGAATCCATTCCTCGCTTTCACCGGTCGGCACGGAGCCAAAAAGCCACCACTGTTCTACGTGTGAAACCGATTCACCTGGCGCAAGGGCACACAAGGGGCCCAAGGTTTCTACTTCTAGGAAATCGGGATTGGTGAATACCTCGAGATTGCAGCCATAATCGGGGTACTGCCTTCCTGCAATCGCGGGCGCCCGTTTCACAAACAAGTTACCTTCACGAAAGTACGCAGCCCAGCCCCCCGGGTGGTACAGACCTGTCATCTGTTCTTGAAACTTACCAGCGGGAGTCGATAGCTGCTGGAGCTGAATGAATTCACGCCCCAGAGTCCAACGGGAGTCCGAAAAATCGGTATAGGACCATATCCCAAGGACGCCGACGGGCTGGAGGTGATCATTGTCCATCGCAGCTCTGGGAGAAAACGGCAGAATTGCACGTCCTCCGGGGCGCATCATAGTTGGCGTCCAGGGCGCGATGTGAGCGGTACGAGTGCCCCGGTTCGTGACTCGATGATGGATAGTGACCTCCGACGTCTCGCGCGCCAATGTTATTTCCATTTCTTTTTGCAGGTCGTTGCCCGGTGGTGAGCTTTCCGGAGGAGCAATGAAACGAGCTCGATCGCCATTCTCATTAACCACCACTCGGTTATTATCCGGATAGTAGGTGCCTGGTAGCTCTGGAGAGACCCACAGCCGGTGACCTCCGTAGAGACGGAACTCCTTCCCA
>JBLNFC010000590.1:0-4286 GCA_050263355.1 Acidobacteriota bacterium | reverse complement strand
CGCTCTGAAGGAAGGATATGTTGGACAAATTTTCGAACGCCATCATGCGCAAAAGAAAGACGCTCCCTCAGGAACTGCCCTGGCCATCCAGCGCATATTGAAACAGGCCGCCGCAAACGAGGTGGAGATTACTTCCTTCCGCGAAGGCGACGTGGTGGGCATGCATGAACTCGTCTTTGACTCGCACAGCGACAACATCTATTTGTGTCACGATGCCAAATCACGCCGCGGCTTCGCCGAAGGCGCGGTTCGCGCTGCTGAATGGCTTGCGGGCAGAAAGGGCTTCTTCGATTTTAAGGACGTGTGGCGGGATGTTTAGCATGTCGTTATAAGTGCGTACCCGCCCAATTCCGCCTGTTTTGAGACTCCTACACCGAGCAAAGATTTAGGGTTCGCGCTATCCTTGGGCTATGAAACTTAGAGGATGTGGAACCGCCCTAGTCACTCCTTTCAAGTCTGATACTTCCGTCGATGAAGAAGCATTACGCGCGTTAGTGGCCTGGCAAGTGGAATCGGGCATTGATTTTCTGGTGCCTTGCGGCACCACGGGCGAGACGCCCACGCTATCCCATGACGAATGGCTGCGGGTTATTGATGTCACCGTCGAAGTCGCTAGCGGTCGAGTTCCAATTGTTGCTGGCGCTACTTCTAATTCCACCCGCGACGCCGTAGAGAAAGCGAAAGAGGCTAGTTCCCGGCCCGGTGTAGACGCGATTCTCACCGCGTCACCTTACTACAACAAGCCGACCCAGGAAGGGCAGTACCGGCATTTCAAATCCATCGCCGAATCGATAGATAAGCCGATCATCCTTTACAACGTGCCTGGACGTACCGGGGCCAACCTTGAGCCGTCGACTCTAGCTCGTCTGGCCGAAGTGCCTAATATTGTGGGGGTGAAAGAGGCCAGCGGCAACATCTCGCAGCTCGCCGACGTTATCCATGCCGTACCGCAGCACTTCCTGGTTCTCTCAGGAGACGATGCCCTGACCCTGCCGGTAATTTCTCTGGGCGGCATCGGAGTCATTTCCGTGGCTTCCAACGAGATCCCGCACGAGATGGCTGAGATGACGCGAGCCGCGCTCAATAATGACTGGGATACCGCACGTCGTCTTCACCACAAGTACCTGCCCTTGATGCAGGCTAATTTCATAGAATCGAATCCACTGCCGGTGAAGGCTGTGTTATCGATGATGGGGAAGTTGGAAGAAGTCTATCGCCTGCCGCTCCTTCCCATGAGACGTGACACACGCTCCCGTCTGCAGAAGATAGCGACTGAGAGCGGAGTGGTTGCCAGGCCCGCGGCTGCTCCTGAGTCCACCGACTTCTTTATCTATGAGAACTGGCATGCCGGCCCTCACAAAGCAGTATTGCATCGTGCTTCGTGCGGGCAATGCAATAGCGGTAAAGGTCGCCCCGCAGGTCACGACGCGAATCATGCTCGTTGGCACGGACCCTTTGCCACACTCGCAGAAGCCCGCGACGCTTCCCAGCACATGGCCGGCGTATTAATCCGCAGTGAGTGCAAGTGCGTTTAAGCTGGAGCTGACCCAGTAGGGACCAGCAAACCGGCAGCAGTTATACTTCGTCTGCATGCAAACCTTAAAAGCTGCCATAGAGCGGCTGGCTTCGCTCGGAGAAGTGGAATCCGACCCTCAGGCGCGCACAGTCTTCCTCGAATTCCGGCAAGCTCTCACTGAAGGCAAGATCCGCGCCGCAGAAAAATCTGGCGATCGTTGGTCGGTAAACACATGGGTCAAGCGCGGCATTCTCCTGGGCTTTCGGCTCGGGGAACTCACCGAGATGAGTGATGGCTCGGTGCTCTCCTTCGTCGATAAGGACACCTTCCCTGCGCGGCGGTTTCATATCGGTGATCGGGTGCGCCTGGTGCCGGGTGGCTCTTCCGTCCGGGTTGGCGCGTACGTTGCACCATCGGTAATCTGCATGCCTCCCATGTTTATCAATGTGGGTGCCTACGTCGACGAGGGCACGATGGTTGATTCGCACGCGCTCGTGGGTTCCTGCGCACAGGTGGGAAAGCGAGTACACCTGAGTGCGGGCGCCCAGATTGGGGGCGTGCTCGAACCGATCAACGCGGAGCCAGTGGTTATTGAAGACGATGTGCTAGTCGGTGGAAACTGCGGTGTTTATGAAGGAACCTGGGTCAGGGCTCGCGCCGTGCTCGGAGCAGGCACGATTCTCACGCGTTCCACGCCTCTGTACGACACGGTTCGAGGCGAGGTCTACCGCGCCACTCCTGACGCTCCCCTGCAGGTTCCCGAGAACGCGGTTGTGGTACCAGGCTCTCGCGCGGTAAGCAAGGGCAAAGGTGCAGAGTGGAATCTGTCGCTCTACACACCAGTCATTGTGAAATATCGAGACGAGAAGACCGATCGCGGGATCGAGTTAGAAGACCTGCTGCGCTAGCAAGAGCTTACTGGACGATGCGCAGTTCAAGCTTTCCATCGCGCAGATCGACGCGTAAATGCCGCAGGTCTTCAATAACGGAATCGGCGTGAAGTTCTGAAGCCGAAAAGGTGCTGGTCAACCCAATCGCTTTCATGCCGGCCGCGTGCGCGGCTTCGATTCCAGCCGGAGCATCTTCGATAACTAAACAGTCGGCTGCCTGCCTCCCAAGCAACCGTGCCCCCATCAAATAGGGCTCGGGATGTGGCTTTCCTTCCTTTACTTCGTCGGCGGAAACCAGCACTTTAGGAACCGGCAGGTTTGCATGGCGAAGGCGCGATGTTGCCAGATGAGTTGTCCCTGAGGTTACTACGGCCCAGAGGCCCTCGGGGACCGCTTTCAACAACCCGGCGGCCCCGGGCATTACAGCCACGCCATCGGTATCGTCTGCCTCCCTTTCTTCGACGCGCCGTACTTCAGTCTCCAGTTCCAGATGTGGGGCAAGCAACTGGATGACTTCAACCGTGCGCCGGCCGTGAGCGATTTTGAGAATCTTTTCGGGATCGATGTTGTGCTCTTCGGCCCAAAGCCGCCACTGCCGTTCAACCGACCGGGTCGAATCCACCAGAACTCCATCCAGATCGAAGAGCACTGCCGCACAGCGAAAAGTTGGCATCAAATTAAGCTTCCTGAACTGCTGGTACGGCGCGGACTCAGATCAGTATCAAGATCCCAGCCTGGGCTCTGGCTCGATTACTAACTCTGCGGCTGCAATTTGCCGTCGCAGCGCAACATGCTTCTGCCGAAAATGACTCTGCGCCCGTTCACCCCAGGAGCGCACAAAATAGTAATTCAGTCCGGCGCCAATGATAGAACTGGCGATAGGAACCACGCGCCCGGCCCACTTCTCCACTACTTCCGCGCTGGCCCTCGTCGCAATCCGCTGGATCACCTTGGGCACGAAACGATTCACTACTTCTTTCTCCAGCAGCTCGCGGCTGATATCCACTCCTGCAGCGCTTGCGGCTGCGATCCACAGTTCGGCGATCTCGTCATCGGTGTTGTACTCGAAGCCGTATAGCAGGCTCAGCTTCTGCACCGTTCTCATCGTAATCGCTGCCAATATGCTCAAATCGGGGATAATCGTGATCATGCCGGCGATTCCTAATCCGGCTCCCTCGATCGCGGCTACTTTCATCCCACTAGTAATAGTTTTGTGTGCAACGCCGTCGAGAAGACCCGGGTCCACGGAGTAGACTCCTCGAAATGTGCTGATCGGTAAGCCGTACGCTGCTTGCAACTGCAGCAGAAACTTGCTCGGATCCACTCGTACCGTCTCGTAGGCGCGGGTAAACCCGGCTCTCAGCGCCTGCTCTGCACGCGCAACTAGCCATGAGTGTTGCTTAGCTTCAGCCACGGTTCCACCTTACCGCAGACCTCCAGTGCGGGCAAACTCTCCTGCTCTGCCTGTGCTAGCATCAAGGCACCTCCTGATGCCAACTGGAAAACTGCAAGTCGTACCCCTGGGCGGGCTGGGCGAGTTCGGAATGAACTGCATGGCCGTACGCTGGGGCGAAGACATCATCGTCATCGATGCTGGCTTGATGTTCCCCGAATCCGAATTGCTCGGCGTCGATATCGTCGTTCCCGACATCTCTTATCTGACCGAGAATCGGCACCGTATCCGGGCCATCATTCTTACCCACGGACATGAAGACCACATTGGCGCATTGCCCTGGATACTTTCAGAACTCAATGTGCCGGTGTGGGGCACCGAGTTCACGCTTGCTTATGTCGAAGACAAACTCGAAGAGCACGAATTGCTCAACAACGCGGATCTGCGCGAGATTCGCGCCGGCGAACGCTTCCGGGTAGGTGCCTTC
>JBLNFC010000589.1:0-3090 GCA_050263355.1 Acidobacteriota bacterium | reverse complement strand
CATATCTCTCCTCCTATCGAGTTCGAAGCAGATTGTTCGCGGCTCTGCGATGTGGCGAAAAGGAGGCTGGCGTTCTCGACATCCGTCTAATCGGACTGCGGTCCATGGGTTGCGAACTGCCGGACTTCGATCGGCATGTTGGTAGGTTTGCCCCCGGGTCCGGGAGCTGCGGAAATCTGCCCCGCTATGGCATGAGCACGCTCCGCAGTGGCAACATCTACTATCCAGTAGCCCAGGAGAAATTCCTTCGACTCGGGAAAGACGCCATCGGTGACTGGCACACCATTCTTCTCGCCACGTACAACCTTGGCTTCCCTCGGATCGGCTAAGCCCTGGGTGGCGACAAATTCTCCGGATGCGGTAAGGTCCTTATTGATGCGCTGAAGAACTGCCATGTGCGCGTTAATGTCCTGCTTCGACCAGGAGTGATAGCCCTCAACCCCTGCCCTTGTCCCTGACATCAACAAAATGTATTTCATTTTTCGCTCCTCTTTCATCGCTTATTTGCGCTACGCACTGACGCTGACGGTATCTGTTCATTGGCAGCGCCCGTGATCCGCGCTTTCAACCTGTAGTCGGAGCGGCCCCTGCCGTTCTCTACATCCCTTATAGAATATTTTCGACGGAGATCAGCAGCGTGTCCATTTCGGAGGCCCAGAACCGACATACGGCTGGAGACGAACTGAGCAAAGAACAAATTGTGCTCAATTGCCGACCTATTCGTTATAGACTCCTTCGCAATTGCGGTACCCTCTCCTAGAGGTTTTGCTCATGCCGGGTGAAAGGATTTCCCCAGAACAAGCTGCCAGTTTCGTCAGATCTGGTATGTGGCTGGACTACGGTGCGACGCACTGCGAGCCCGATGTTTTCGATAAAGCGTTGGCTGCGCGCAAACATGAAGTGGAGGACGTCAAAATCCGCACCTGCCTGTCCATGCGTCCGCGGGCGGTGATCGAAGATGATCCTGAAGGCAAGCATTTCCACCTTTTCAGTTGGCATTTTTCGAGCTACGAGCGCCGAAAGCACGACCTTGGCCGATGCAACTACTCACCCCTGAATCTGGGAGAAGTGCCGGATTATTACCGGCGTTTTATTGAGCCGATTGACATTGCGATCCTGAAGACTTGTCCGATGGACGACGGCGGGTATTTCAACTTTGGCCCGACGAATCTCTGGCAACGGGCGGTGATCGAAAGTGCGAAGCTGGTAATCGTCGAGATCAATCGTGAGATGCCCTATGTCTTCGGGAAAGACAATGGCGTGCACGTGAGCGAGGTCGATTTCATCATCGAGGGCGATGACCAGCCGTGTGCGGAACTTCCCAATCCGGAGCCGACCGATATCGACCGCATCGTTGCTCAGCGTATAGCCGCTGAAGTGGAGGACGGTTCCTGTCTTCAGATCGGAATCGGGGGAATGCCTAACGCGGTATGCGCGTTGTTAAACGATAGCGGAGTAAAAGACCTGGGGATCCACACGGAGATGCTGACCGACGGCCTCGGCTTGCTTTACCGTTCGGGCAGAGTGACGGGATCGCGGAAGACTTTGGATCCCGGCAAGGTGGTTTATACCTTCGCGCTCGGTTCGGCCTCGCTGTACGCAACCGCCAACCGAAACCCTCACTTGTACTGCCACCAGGTGGACTACACCAATTCGCCGCACATCATCATGCAAAACGAAAAGGTAGTGTCCATCAACAACACCACGCAGATCGATCTGCAGGGCCAGGCGGCTTCGGAATCCGACGGGCATCGACATATCAGCGGCACGGGCGGGCAACTGCAATTCGTGCGCGGCGCCTATGCATCCAAGGGAGGAAAGTCGTTCATCTGCCTTTCGTCGACGTATGAGAAACGAGGGGAGCGCCGCAGCCGCATCGTTTTCAGCCTGACGCCCGGCAACATCGTGACGACCCCGCGCTCGGACGTAATGTATGTGGTTACTGAATTCGGCATGGTTAACTTGAAAGGAAAGTGCGTGGCGGAACGGGCTAAGGAGATCATCGCCCTTGCCCACCCTGATTTCCGCGAGGACCTGGAACGGCAGGCTTACGAAAACCGGTTGATTCCGCGCGGTGTTTCGTTCAGATGTCGAGTGAAGAAGTCTGAAGATTTGCAGAAAGCTCAGGGCTTCCAGTGAGATTGACCCGATTTCGGAAAACAGAACGGAGGTCGTATTATGCGCGCCGACGCTAGCTTATCGGCAGAACAATCGTTTGTGCTTTCAACGGTCGCAGCGAACGGTGTTGCCACACTGACCCTCAACCGTCCCGAACGATTCAATCCGCTGTCGCAGCAGATGATCGCCGCCATGCAGGCGGAGCTGGATGCCATTGCGAAGGACCCCTCAGTAAGGGTTGTGATCCTCGCCGCTGAGGGAAAGGGTTTCTGCGCGGGGCATGACCTCAAGGAAATGCGTGCTCACGCCGGGGACAAGAGCTGGCAGCAGGGCTTGTTCGACGCCTGCAGCCGCATGATGATCGCGCTCACTGAGATTCCGCAGCCGGTCATTGCCCGTGTCCACGGCATCGCTACAGCCGCGGGTTGCCAACTGGTCTCGATGTGCGATCTTGCGGTAGCAGCCGACAGAGCGACGTTCGCGATGCCGGGGGTCAACATCGGCGTGTTCTGCTCGACACCGGCCGTGGGCGTGGTGCGGAACATCGGCCGCAAACGCGCGATGGAGATGCTGCTGACGGGCGAGCCCATCGACGCCGCCACCGCGCTTTCGTGGGGGCTCGTCAACCGAGTGGTTCCCGGCAACATGCTGGACGCCGAGATCAAGCGATTCACCGATATCATTCTGTCTCGAAGCCCTGCGACCATCCAATTCGGCAAGCAGACGTTCTATGGTCAGGTCGATCGTCCTCTCGGGACAGCGTACGACGTCGCCGGCGAGGCCATGGCGTGCAATATGCTTCTGGAAGATGCCGCCGAAGGGATTGACGCCTTTCTTCAAAAGCGGCCGCCTACCTGGCGCGGGAAGTGACGTGAAGCGGGGCATCAGTAAAACTTAGCCGAGCGAAGATTTCAATAAGATTTCGGCGATCCCCCTTCACGCTCGCCTTATACCGATAAAACCCATCCGTTC
>JBLNFC010000588.1:0-5089 GCA_050263355.1 Acidobacteriota bacterium | reverse complement strand
AGCGACATACGAGCTCCACGAGATATGAGGAGATTAGCAACAGCGATCGTGAGGATTTGCAACGCCGGCCGCCGTCACCCGAGCCTCCGCGAGCCGTTATCAATACAGATGGCTGCGCGCTGCCCCAGCCGAATTAACATAGCGGACTCTACTGCGGAGCGGTTCCTTTGATGACTAAGCCAATGGGCAGCTTACTCCCGGAACTAAGTGTCAGGTTTGCACTGAAGATCCAATGGTCCTGATCGTCCTTGCTAATACCCGGGACAGTCTTGTCAGGCTGCACCAGACTGAGTGGACCCGGGTGTTGCGTGCCCGTAGCCTTGCGGCTCAGACTCACCATGTCTTGGAACTTCAACTGACCATTCGGGTCAGAGTCGGAACCAGGAGGCATAATCAACGCGAAATCCGGATTCGGCGCTACCCCCATGTGGTTCCCATCGGCCGGCAGCAGTTCATAGCGTAGCGTATAGAAACCAGGTTTGATCGGGTCTCCTTTGTAGTCCGTTGAGCCCTTCAGGACGTTGATAACGCCCAGCATCGTAGAGGGCGCGAACTGAGCGAATAGTGCTTCTTCATTACCTTTGGCGCTGGAGACCGCAACTGATTTTCGCAACCAGATTTCACACAGAGGCCCGTCATCGAGATGGACGCGAAAGCCCTCCGGATCGACAACTTGCCAGATCGTATCGGGGACTGGCGACTGAGCCGGCCGGGTGACCTTCTCCAATTTTGGATCAGCGCCAAAAGCGCCAACCGACAAAGCCAATAGCAATAGCAGCAAGGAAAGACGTGTGCGCATAAGAGTATCCCGCAAAAGAAAAGTCCTCCTGCTAAGCAGGAGGACCTGAGGATACCAAAAAGTGATGGAGCAGTTGCTATTCGGCGAACGTGCCTACGAACGCGCTTCGCTTACCGTGCAGATCCCAGTCGACGCCCAGCCCCGGACCGGAATACTGGTCAGTGACGGCAACAGCGGGCATGGAATGTGCTAACTGCGTAAGCGGTGGATAGAAGGTTACCTCGTTTCCACACAGGTGATCTTTATCCCCCAGAGACCGAGTTTGCACGGTAGCGAACTTCCCGGCGCGCAATAGCGCAGCCCCGTGGCGCTGCTCGTTAACCTCCAACTCCACCGGAGCGGCAATGACCTGCTCGACATTCTTCAAAAGCTCGCCGCCCATGTGCCTGGCAAATGCCTCCAATGCGGCGCGCTGCTGAGCGCTAGCCTGATCATCGACCAACAGAACCGACTGCGCAGGATAAGGATCGGCGTAAGGGTCTCCCAGAGTCGCGTTCGCCCGGACGGCTGCGGCGACAGATAAACCGTCGAGAGGCACGCCATTCCAGCTTCCACTCTGAACGCGCCAGGCAAGAATCGCTTGGTTGCCGACCAGATTCACCTCGCCATTGGCGAAGCACTGCCCCGTATAGACATCGGCACTGCGAGTTTCAACATAGTCGCCTCGAATCTGCTGGGCAGCCACTGAAAGGGAAACTCCGAACAAGAAAATAACAAGCAGCAAAGGCATTCGGCGATACATAGGCGCTCCTCACCCCGGGACGTACACTTATTCTAAAGAAACCGGTCCCACACAACAACCCTTGTTTGGATGAACACCATTGAGCAGTGATTCTGGAATATTGGGAACCATGCACCGTCCTTTGCCGTACCCATACAAGAGGATGGTTCGCGAAATCCGCGAACAGGAGCGGCAATCCAGGAGCATCTCTGGTCGCGTTGACTTGTATAAGGTACACCGCCTACCATCGAGAAAGCTTCCCGGAACATTCTCTGGTGGACCTACCATGATCGGCGACACCGTCTCGCATTACCGCGTCTTGCAGCAGTTGGGCGGCGGTGGAATGGGCGTTGTGTATGAAGCCGAGGACCTCAACCTCGGACGCCACGTCGCGCTCAAGTTCCTGCCCGAAGTCATGGAAAAGGACCAGCAGGCTCTGGAACGCTTCCAGCGGGAGGCGCGCTCTGCTTCTGCCCTGAATCACACGAACATCTGCACAATTTATGAGATCGGCCAGGAAAACGGGCGTCACTTCATTGCGATGGAGTTGCTGGAGGGCGAAACCTTAAAAGCACGTATTGGCCGGTCACCTCTTGAGATTGAGCAAGTGCTGGATTTGGCGATCCAGATCGCCGACGCGCTGGAAGGAGCACATAGTAAGAACATTGTTCACCGGGATATTAAACCGGCCAACATTTTCGTAACTTCGCGCATGCAGGCCAAGATTCTCGATTTCGGCTTGGCCAAAGTTTCTGAGCGCGCGGTTCTCGCATTTGGCGAAGCCCCTACCCTGGGCGCCTCGAGAGTTCCAGATGTGACTCTGACCAACCCGGGAAGCACAGTGGGCACGGTCGCTTACATGTCGCCGGAGCAGGCGCGCGGCAAAGAGCTTGATTCGCGCACCGATCTGTTCTCGTTTGGCGCTGTGCTCTACGAGATGGCTACGGGTGAACTTCCCTTCCGTGGAGACACGTCAGCCATCGTGTTTGAAGCGATCCTCAATCGCACGCCGATTGCTCCGGTCCGGCTGAATCCAGACGTGCCGCTCAAACTCGAGGAGATCATCAACAAGTTGTTAGAAAAGGATCCAGATCTCCGCTATCAGAGCGCGGCCGAGGTGCGTGCTGATCTCAAGCGTCTGAAGCGTGACAGCGAGTCTTCGCCTGCATTGCCGTTAAGGACTCCGACGCCGATCAGGAAACGCCAGCCCTCGAAGAAGAAAACCTACAAAATCCGTGCTTACGCGGGAATTGCCGGCACGCTCGCGGTGGTTGCGCTTGCCGCAGCGTTTTTCTTTATGCGCCAAGGCAGGGCTCTCACAGAGCGGGACACCATCCTACTTACTGACTTCGTCAACACCACGGCCGATCCGGTATTTGATGGAACTCTGAAAAAGGCGCTCGCCGTTGACCTCGGACAGTCACCTTACCTGAATGTTTATCCTGACCAGAAGGTTGAAGCCACGCTGCAATACATGGGGCGCCCGCCGGATCAGCGCATCACCAGCGATGTTGGCCGGGAGATCTGCCAGCGCAACGGGATCAAGGCGATGCTTACTGGTTCCATCGCCAGTGTGGGAAGTGCATATCTGCTGAACCTTGAAGCCGTGAATGCGGGGACCGGAGATTCGCTGGCGCGCGAGCAGGTGCAGTCCGACAGCAAAGAGAACGTGGTGAATGCCCTTCACAAGGCCAGTTCACGGATACGCGCCAAATTGGGTGAGTCGCTGGCGTCAGTGCAGAAATACGACAAACCCCTATCCGAGGCGACCACGTCTTCCCTCGATGCGCTGAAAGCATTCACTTTGGGAGACTTGAAGCACCAATCAAGTCAAGAATTGGAAGCGGCGCCAAACTATCTGCGAGCGGTGGAGTTGGACCCGAATTTTGCGATGGCATATGCGCGGTTAGGAACCGTGTATCTAAACCTGCAGCAAACGAAGCTCTCGGAACAATACCGTCAGAAGGCCTTCGAACTGCGCGACCGAGCCAGCGAACGCGAAAAGCTCTACATCATGTCGCACTACTATGCCGACTCCGGACAACTCGATAAAGGCATAACAGCGCTCGAGATGTACAAGCAGACCTATCCGCGCGATGCCGTTCCTTACAACAACCTGTCCATTATCTATAGCCGACTTGGTCAATTCGATAATGCGCTGACTAATGCGCAACAAGCGGTAAACGCCGACCCTGGGAGCCTCAGCGGCTACTCGAATTTAGCGTCTGCCTATTGCGGATTGAAACGGCTGGAAGAAGCCAAGGCCACGCTTGAAAGCGCTTTTCAACACGGACTCAATACCGCTGGCCTTCACCTCCAATATGCTGGCATTGCCTGGGCACAGAACGATGAAGTCACCATGCAAAAGCACTTGGAACAGGCTAAATCCGGTCGGGATAAGGACTACGACGAATTCGGAGTAGGTGCCGCATTCGCTGGAATGCATGGACAAGTCAAGCGGGCGCACGACATGAGTCGCAAAAGTATCCAGGCTGCCGAAGCTCTGAACCTGAAAGAGGCCGGCCCGCTCACCGTATCGCAAGAGGCGGATCTGTATGCGCTTTTCGGAAAGCGCGTTGAAGCGCTAACCGCAGCCGAAGAAGCGTTGAAGCTCAGCGCCTCACCGGATGTGGAAGCGAATGCAGCTTATGCTTTCGCCATTTCGGGCGATGAGAAGAAGGCCCTGTCCCTGGCAGACGACATCGCTCATAGGCGTCCCAACGATACCTTGGTTCAATTCGTTGAAGTGCCACTGGTTCGGGCGCTCGTGGAACTCCAGCACAAAAACACCGCCAAGGCCATCGATCTGCTGGATGGCGCCGCAGTCTACGGGCGAACGAACATGGGCGTCCTCTATGCCCGCGGAATGACTTATCTGGAAGCGAAGCAAGGGAATGAGGCAGCTCAGGAGTTCCAAAAGCTTCTCGATTTAAAAGCCTTCCATGGACCAGATGCCATTCTTGCCTTCGCTCAACTTGGATTGGCACGCGCTTATGCTCTGCAAAAAGATGACGTGCACAGCCGCGTGGCCTATCAGGATCTTCTGGCGTTGTGGAAGGATGCCGATCCCGACCTCCCGGTTCTGAAACAAGCCAAGGCGGAATACGACAAGGTCAAGGTGAGTAGCTGACAAGCAAAGCTCGTGCACGCTACTTAGGATTCGCCGTCACTGCGGATGTGGGATTCGATGCGGACTTCATCCACATTACCAGGACGCGTCCGTCGGAGTGGTATCCGCCTCCCGTAGCATTCTTCGCCTGTTGCACCGGATCGGGCGGGAGATAATAGCTGAGCGTCTTTAGAAGGCCGGTTTTCTCTAAACTAGTCGCGATGTGATCGCGTTCCCCATCGACTGCGGGATCAATTTTGTGCGTGACGCTGCCGTTGCGCTGGTCTTTTTCGAAGCCGACATCATGAGTGCCAGCGCCGACCCAGACATCCTGACCATCCACTTGAAACGGAGCTTTCCAGAGGCGGAAATGATGGCGACTTGCCACCACTGAGTAGGGCTCTGCCTGCTCGTAGCCAAAATCCTGCACACGCCCAAATAGATAAAGCTGGCTCATCGG
>JBLNFC010000587.1:0-5425 GCA_050263355.1 Acidobacteriota bacterium | reverse complement strand
ATGCGCAGGGGCGCGCGGTCTTGTACGTAGTAAGTATTGAGGTATCCGCTCGGCTCTTGCACCGCAACCACGTCATCGATGATTCCTTGCGTCGTACGCCGAAGATCGGCTAATTCCTCGGATTGCAGTGCGAACCCAACTGCTTCCGTCCACTTGTAAACGTCCGAGTCGGAGAACACCGGGCCAATCTGATTCGCGCTGCTCTTTCCGGTTAGCCGACGGAAGTTATTCATTCTGCCGTTGCTTTCAAGCAGGTCGTGCATGCTCGGAATGCTCTTGGTCACATTCATCCTGCGGCGGCTTCCCCAAAAACCGTCCTTGATCGTAACCGCGCGCACTGGAATCTGGCGCAACTTGGCATAAGGAGACTTCGCGAGATTTTCAATTCCTTGATCTTTCCATCCAGGTTGATCGGTTAAGGGCACCCCTGGCCCTAACGCCGATGAATCATCCGCTGCAAACCTGGCGAATGATCTTGAGTTGACCATTGAGAGCGCTGTGGCCGAAATACCTGAAGCCATAAAACGGCGACGAGAAATTGGGAAACTCTCAGACATAGCAAACTCCAGACGCGGATGGCGTCGGCAAAGATGAGCCTTCCATTAAGAACGCGGAGATTATATCCCTTGGGAAATCGTTTACCAACAATGCCCGTTTAGGCCTCTGTCAGCTAAGCAGAAACCGGAGATTACGTTTGCTGGTTTTTGCGTTATTATCTGAGCCACTCTCCAGGGTGCCGCGTATGAAAAGACTCCGAAGCCAAGAATGGTTTGCACGGCAGGACAAGAGCGGATTCATTTACCGCAGCTGGTTAAAAAATCAGGGGTGGCCACACGACCTGTTTGAAGGCCGGCCAGTGATCGGCATTTGCAATACCTGGTCGGAACTCACGCCATGTAATGGACATTTTCGTGAACTCGCCGAATTTGTGAAGCGTGGCGTCTGGGAAGCAGGAGGTTTTCCGCTTGAATTCCCTGTCATGTCGCTGGGAGAGAGTCTCTTGCGTCCAACGGCGATGTTGTTTCGCAATCTGGCCAGTATGGACGTGGAAGAATCGATCCGCGGCAATCCAATTGACGGTGTCGTACTGCTAATGGGATGCGACAAGACCACTCCGTCCTTGCTCATGGGAGCGGCTTCCTGTGACTTGCCCACGATTGGGGTCTCGGGCGGCCCCATGCTCTCAGGAAAGTTTCGTGGCTGCGACCTGGGCTCTGGCACTGGCGTTTGGCAGATCTCGGAGCAGGTACGGTCAGGCGAGATGAAGCTATCAGAATTTTTCGAGGCGGAGAGCTGCATGCACCGCTCAAAAGGCCATTGCATGACGATGGGTACAGCCTCAACCATGGCTAGCATGGTAGAAGCCCTCGGCATGAGCTTGCCGGGCAACGCGGCAATTCCGGCCGTCGATGCCCGCCGGAATACTCTCGCTCAGCTTTCCGGTCGTCGGATCGTGCAACTGGTTCGGGACGATCTGTGTATGTCGCGCATTCTCACGCGCAACGCGTTCGAGAATGCAATACGTGCCAATGCCGCCATCGGGGGATCCACGAACGCCGTGATTCACCTTATCGCGCTCGCGGGTCGTGTGGACGTGCCTCTCGGCCTGGATGACTTCGATCGACTGGGGATAGGAATGCCTTGCCTGGTTGATATGCAACCGTCCGGGAGTCACCTTATGGAAGATTTCTTTTACGCCGGAGGACTGCCCGCGGTGCTTCGGGAGCTTGGCGAGGCTGAGATGCTTCATCGTGATGCCTTGACGGTAAATGGAAAGTCAATATGGACTAACGTTAAGGATTCCCCGTGCTGGAATCGCGCTGTCATTCACAGTTTTTCGCAACCTTTTAAGCAAAACGCCGGAATCGCAGTTCTCCGCGGCAATCTGGCGCCGGAAGGCGCTGTGATCAAGCTCTCGGCGGCGAGCCCTCACCTGGTTCAGCACCGTGGTCGCGCCGTCGTTTTTGAATCTATCGAGGATTTTCACGCGCGCATCGACGATGAAACGCTCGACGTGGATGAAAACTCCGTCTTGGTCTTGAAGAACTGTGGCCCACGCGGGTACCCAGGGATGGCAGAGGTCGGTAACATGCCCTTACCTCCCAAGCTTCTCCGCAAGGGGATTAAAGACATGGTGCGAATTTCGGACGCGCGCATGAGCGGCACCGCCTACGGTACGGTTGTATTGCACGTCTCGCCGGAAGCGGCAGCGGGCGGCCCGTTGGCCTTGCTTGAATCGGGAGACTTCATCTCCCTTGATGTTCACAAGCGTGTGATCGAGTGCGAAGTTGACGAACCAACGCTCAGGGCGCGTCGAGCCAACTGGTCAGCTCCTCCGCTCCCCCAGCGAGGTTGGGAAAGGCTGTATGTGAAGCACGTCCTGCAGGCGCATCAGGGTGCAGATTTGGATTTTCTTGTTGGAAACAGTGGGGCCCGCGTCGGACGGGATTCGCACTGAATCCGTGCTGGCGCACCAAAAAACCTACATTTCGGGGGTCTGAAATCATGCAGTCCTGCTTCGAGGCTATATCGTGACTTGGTCAGGAATCATAAAACGGTCCGTCGTGGGTTCGGTGCTCGTCGTTCAGGTTTGGGCAGCTCAACTGCCCCAGCGTGAAAATACCTCGATCCGAATTAACGCCGCGAGGACTCTGCACTCGATTCCACGTTCCATTTACGGCACCTTTTTGGAACCGATCGGCAACTCGATTTATGGCGGCCTGTGGGCTGAAATCCTACAAAATCCTAGCTTTGAAGCGAACTTGTGGGTGCCGTCACAGATTGCGGACATGATCAAAGAACGACCTGAGCTTGCCAAATCATCTGGCATGACTCTGCCGTTGCCATGGGAGCCGCTGGATTATGCGCAAGGGGCGCGCTACGCGCCACATTGGAAGGACACGGCAAACTCCTACCAGTCACTTCTGCTGATGGCTCTGCCGAACCAGGTTGAGACCGGGATACGTCAAAGAGTCTACCTTCCTGTGCACCGCATAAATACATACGTAGGCAGTGTTTACTTGAAGCTGATCGGCGGGCCGGCTGAGGTTCGAGTTTCCATTCGTAAATCCAACGACAAAGAAAAGGTCTTCGCTGCAGAAACGCTGCACCTTGCAGGCACGGACTGGAGGCGCTATCCGTTCAGTTTGCAGGTGCCGGTTGGCCAACTCGTTCCTTTGGAGCCGGCGGACTTCGTCATCGCCGTCGAGAACGGGACCCGCATCTTGATTGATCAAGCCTCACTCGTCCCTTCCGACAATATCAATGGCATGGATCCCGACATGGTCCAGATGTCCCGAGCGCTGAAGACGCCCATCGTGCGTTTTGGCGGGAATTTTACGTCCGCCTATCGTTGGCGAGATGGAATCGGCCCTCGAGACCAACGCATTAGCATGCTGAACATTGCGTGGGGTATGCCAGAGTACAACCAGTTCGGAACGGACGAATTTCTCGATTTTTGTCGGCTGATTGGAGCGGAGCCGCAGATTGCATTGAATCTCGGCACGGGCACTCCGGAGGAAGCCGCCGGTTGGGTCAAGTACGTCGACGACCATTGGGCAACGGGAGGTGGCCGGCTTTGGGAGCTGGGGAATGAGTTGTGGGGGAACTTTCAGGTCGGGTATCCGACGCTGTCGGCGGTCGCTGAGCGAACGAAAGCCTTCAGTGAAGCGGTAAGACGAGTCGACCCCAAGGCACGAGTTGTGGCAACGGGAGCCGATCCTGACAATTTTCGGGAATGGAACGCGTCGCAGTTGTCCAATGCGCCGGAAGCTTTTCGGTATCTCTCCACGCACTTCGTCGTGACCACGAATGATGTGGTTGCGCCCACCCCTTCGCCTGACTTCATTGCCAAGGCCACTTTTGCATTACCGGTTGGTATCGAAAGGCTGCTCCACGAGATGCACAATCAGTTCACTACGAAACCGGAAGCTGCGGACGTTAAAACGGCCTTTACCGAGTGGCTTTTTTGGGCTCCCAACGACACTTATCCGCGTTACGACAACATGGGAGGTGCGGTTGCTGCCGGTAGCTTCTTGAACATGCTGATTCGCAATGCGCCTTTGGTTCCCGTCGCTGACATGACCGGAATTATTGAATTTGGCGGCCTTTGGAAAAAGCGAGGACGGGTGTATGGAGTGCCAGCGTATTGGGCGTTTAAGATGTATTCCACGGCCGATGCGTCCCGCGTCGTCGAAACACAGACCCAGGGCGAAGTCTATAGCGTCGAGCAAGGTTCAACACGGATTCCCACGATTCCTGACGTTCCGTATCTTGACGTAGTCTCTACGTTGAATGAGGCCGGGACCAAGCTGACGATTTTCTGCGTGAACCGGGACCTCTCCCGAGACATTACGGCTCGGATCGACATTGCAGGCTTCTCACCGGCGCCTCTTGGCACTGTGCGCACCTTGACTGCCTCCAGCATCTACGAAACAAATGATGAAGTTGAGCCCGAACATATCCACACCCGAGAAAGCTCCGTGAGCATAAGCATGCCGGGATTCCGATACACCTTTCCGCATGAGGGCATTACGTTGATTGAGTTAACACGGAGGTAGTGGCGCTCTGCTAAGTTTTGAACTTCTCAGTACGTATGATGCCGGCGCCCTCGCGAATAACGACCAGCTGATTTGCCGCCACCTTGGGGAAAACCTCGGACTTGCCATTGGTCCAGCGCACGGTCAAATCGGCAGAGCTCTCGTTGCCGAGCCCAAAATGTAGGCGACGTTCGCTGGCTGAGTAAAAGCTCGACTGAGCCGTTACTTCCTGCGCTTGACGCCTGGTTCCATACCGCGCCGTCACACGCGCTCCTATAGCGCTACGATTACTTTGCACTCCCACCAGAAGGACTTTGATCCAATGGCCGCCACTTGATACGTCATTGCGCAGCAGAGATGGCGGTTCGTTCATGTTCATAACCAAAATGTCCATATCACCATCGTTGTCGAAATCTCCAAACGCGCAGCCACGACTCGAGTGCGGGTCAGAGACGCCTGTCCCCGCCTCCTCGATCAACTCCTCGAATCTACCGTCGCCCAGGTTGCGAAATACCAGGCGCGGAGTGCGATAGGGATAGCTTGGAAGTTTTTGTTCTACTTCGGGATAAACACTCCCCGTAACCAGAAAGAGATCGCTAAAACCGTCGTTGTCGAGGTCCACGATCCCCGCTCCCCACCCGACATATCGCGTTTCTACGCCTATGCCAGCCCGGATGGTGGCGTCGTCAAAGTAACCTTTGCCATCGTTGCGGTACAGAATGTTGGTATCGTCAGCGAAGTTAGTCTTAAAGATATCGAGGTTCCCGTCGAGGTCGATATCGCCAATACCGATACCCATGCCGGCTTGCTCCAGGCCATCTTCGCTCAGCGCAACACCTCGCTCCAGAGCTTCCTCACGGAAAGAGCCGTCGTGCTGATTACGAAAT
>JBLNFC010000586.1:0-8792 GCA_050263355.1 Acidobacteriota bacterium | reverse complement strand
TGTGGCGCGCATGCTGAGAGGCGATCAGTTCATCGACGTGGTTCCAACCAAGTTACGTCGGGCTATGCTCGACAAACACATCACTCGCCTGGTGAAGAGCGACAACGGTGGACCTACGTTTGAAACCATCAACAACATCGCCGATGTGATCAAGCTCGCGGGGCGTGGGGCTGAGCTCGATCTCGAAAAGGAATTCGGCCTATCCGCGGATCGCGTCGCCGCTCTCGATCGGACCACGCAACTGGCCATCGGCGCTGGGATTGACGCGTTGCGAGACGCTGGCATTCCACTGGTCATGCGGTATAAGACAACGAGCAAAGGCACGCAACTACCTGAGCGTTGGATGTTGCCCAAAAGTCTGCGTGATGATACTGGCGTCATTTTTGCGTCTGCCTTCCCGGGTTTTGACTCTTATGCAGAAATCATGGCCCGTTATTACGCCGAGCGCGGACGACACGAACAGATAGCGCTGCTCGAGGATCTCCGCCTGCGAGTGGCGCAGGGAAACGGGCATTCGCTCCTCGTGCACGAAATCGAGCGGCGTGTCCAAGAGTTACGGGCAGCAATCGAGAAAGAGCCGTTTGTCTTCGACCGGCGCTTCCTCTTTAAAGTTCTTTCGATGGGACACTCGCAATTTGCGGAGTTTATCGGCGCTCGAGGCCCCAATACGCAGATCAACGCGGCATGTGCAAGCACCACCCAGGGTGTAACGCTTGCGGAAGACTGGATTCGCGCAGGACGTTGCCGGAGGGTCGTTGTAATCGCGGCCGACGATATCACTTCCGACAACACCATGGAGTGGTTTGGAGCCGGTTTCCTGGCCAGCGGAGCGGCTGCGACGGATGATGTAGTGGAAGAAGCTGCACTTCCCTTCGATCGCCGCCGTCACGGGATGATCGTAGGCATGGGTGCCGCAGCATTGGTGGTAGAAAGTTCGGACGCCGTCCGCGAGAGAGGGCTGGAGCAAATTTGTGAGGTGCTGAGCGCAGTTGCTGCGAATAGCGCTTTCCACGGGACGCGTCTCGACGTCGACCACATCGGCAAGGTCATGGAAGATCTCGTGTCCCAGGCTGAATCGCGGGCTTGTATCCGACGAGATCAAATTGCGCCGCGGATGGTTTTTGTTTCTCATGAAACCTACACCCCCGCACGTGGAGGCAGTGCCTCGGCCGAGATCAACGCGCTGCGGCGCGTGTTCGGCAGCGCAGCCGACCAGATCGTGATCGCCAACACCAAGGGCTTCACGGGTCACGCGATGGGCGCGGGAATCGAGGACGTCGTAGCAGTCAAGGCGCTCGAAACCGGGTCTGTTCCACCCGTACCTAACTTCAAGGAAATCGATCCGGAGTTGGGCAAGCTCAATCTTTCGAAGGGAGGGTTCTATCCCGTCGAATACGCCTTGCGGCTGGGTGCAGGATTCGGTTCACAGATCAGCATGACGCTTTTGCGATGGGTCGCCAGCAAAGATGGCGCTCGCCGGAGCCCGAACGCCTGCGGGTACACCTACCGCATCAGCGATCCTGCTGTGTGGAATACCTGGCTCAGCCGCATTGCCGGTTGTGCATCCGCCAATCTGGAAGTCGTTCACCATACACTGCGAGTGCGAGATCAAAAGGCGCCGGCGCGGGCTGCCGAAACTCAGGACCTCCAATCGGTACCCGCCCCGGTGCCAGTAGTAAAACCAGTAGCGACTGCAAAGAAAGCAACTGCGGTCCAGCTGGATGTTGTTTCAGCGACTTCGAATTCGCAGGTCAGTGAGGAATCTAAACCGCAGCTCGCTTCCGCAGCGCCCGTCCAGCAGGAAGATGCGGTAAAGGTACGAGTGCTGACTCTTGTCTCAGAGAAGACGGGATATCCCACCGACATGCTTGATCTGGACTTGGACCTGGAAGCGGATCTCGGAGTCGACACTGTCAAACAAGCCGAGGTATTCGCGAGCGTTCGAGAGGCTTACGGAATTGCTAGGGATGATCAGATCAAGTTACGCGATTTCCCGACACTTGCTCATGTCATTCGTTTCGTTTATGACCGCTGTCCCGATCTTGCGGTAACGAATGCCGAAGTCTCAGCGACTACGGTGAGAGCAGGTATCGGGAGTGCGGAAGCCGAGGTAATCGGGGTAGAGTCGGACGCGATCGCGGCGCAGGGTGATCCGGTGAAGGATCGCATTCTGGCTCTGATGGTAGAGAAGACCGGATATCCACCGGACATGTTGGACCTCGATCTCGATCTAGAAGCTGATCTTGGAGTCGATACTGTCAAACAGGCAGAAATGTTTGCGGCCATTCGAGAGATCTACAACATCCCTCGTGACGAAAACCGCAAGCTTCGCGATTACCCGACGCTAGCTCATGTGATCCAGTTTGTGTACAGCCAACGGCCTGATCTCGCCGATGCAGCAAAGCCGACCGCCATTACGACCGCAGCTGGCACAGAAGAAATAGCTCTGCCTACTGAACCGCCGAAGACCGAAGTCGCCACTGCGGAATCATCCGACTGTCAGGATTCTATTAAGAAAAAGATCCTCGAGATCGTCGCGGAGAAGACTGGCTACCCGGAGGACATGCTGGATCTAGATCTCGACCTGGAAGCAGACCTCGGCATTGACACCGTAAAACAAGCGGAGATGTTTGCCGCCGTGCGTTCCGCCTACAACATTCCGCGAGATGAGAATCTGAAGCTTCGTGAGTTTCCAACCTTGGCGCATGTGATTCGTTTTGCAAAGGAACGGCAGCCAAAGGCCACCAACCCGAGTGACCCGAATGCCGCTTGTACACAAAGCACTCAGGAGGTAGAAGGGGCCAAGCCACCGTCCTCCTCAAGTGCTGCAACAAGCGAAGGCGAACAACCAGCTCCCGTTCTCGCCGGCTTCGAGGCGGCCGATCGCATTCCACGTCGCGTGCCAGTGCCGACGTTGCGGCCGCCACTCTCGATGTGTAAGCCAACTTCAGTAATGCTCAGCGCCGGTTCCCGCGTGGTGCTCGGCTGCGATAAAAACGGGGTCGCGGACGCGCTTACCAGCGAACTGACGCAAAAGGGCGTCGCAGTTTTAAGAATCGAACCCATGGCAGATAGCGAGGCGCTCCAAAAGATGCTGCAGGATTGGCTCGCTGCCGGTCCCGTGCAAGGCGTCTACTGGCTACCCGCCCTTGATTGCGAAAAGACAGTTAGCGCGATGAGTTCAGCTGGATGGCACGACGCTATAGACAGACGGCTGAAAGCGTTCTATCTCACGATGCGAACGCTATACGAACCGATCTCTGCGCCGGGAACATTTCTGGTCGCAGGGACAAGGCTCGGCGGCCAGCACGGCTACGATTCGCCTGGCGCAATCGCCCCCCTGGGTGGTGCTGTTGCCGGATTCACGAAGACATACAAACGTGAACGGATTGATGCTCTGGTCAAAGTGGTGGACTTTGGAAAGGAGGCCACTGCATCTGAAGTGGCCAGTAAGCTTGTTGCGGAAACTCTGCAGGATCCTGGAGCAGTGGAGATCGGTTACAAGCACGGACTTCGCTGGACCATATCGCTCGAGGAGCAACCCGCGGCGGACGGTCAACCAGGACTGAAGTTGGACAAGAATTCTGTCTTTGTAATCACGGGGGCTGCGGGAAGCATCGTCTCGGCTATCACGTCAGACTTGGCGGCTGCTTCTTCCGGCACCTTCTATCTGCTGGATCTCGTGCCAAAACCCGATCCACAGAATCCTGACCTGAAGCGGTTTGTGAGTGACAAAGAAGGACTCAAGCGTGACCTGTTCGCTCGCATTCAAAGCAGGGGCGAGCGAGCGACACCCGCATTGGTGGAAAAAGATCTCGCAGCCCTGGAGCGAGCACATGCCGCACAGAGTGCCATCACTGCGGTGCAAACTGCGGGAGGTGCTGCGCATTACTTCAGCGTGAATCTGACAGACACCAATGCCGTGGCGAAAGTGATAGATCAAGTTAGACAGCAGAGTGGACACATTGATGTCCTGCTACATGCGGCGGGCATGGAACGCAGTCACCTGCTTTCGGAGAAGGACGCGAACGAATTCAATCTTATTTTCGATGTTAAGGCAGATGGCTGGTTTAACCTTCTGCACGCAATCGGCGATATGCCGCTGAAGGCGACCGTGGTGTTCAGCTCCATCGCGGGGCGCTTTGGCAACGCCGGACAGACAGATTACAGTTCGGCGAACGATCTGTTGTGCAAGATTATCTCCAGCTTCCGCACGACACGGCCGGGCACTCGTGGCATCGCCATTGATTGGACAGCGTGGGCTGGCATAGGAATGGCGACTCGCGGGTCCATCCCGAAGATGATGGAACTCGCCGGCATTGACATGTTACCGCCGCAAGCGGGGATTCCCTTGATCCGCCGTGAACTCACTGCTGGCGGAACACGCGGGGAGATTGTGGTCGGCCAGCGTCTCGGAATCCTGCTGAACGAATGGGACCCGGATGGCGGGCTGAACACATCGGAGGAAAGTGATGCGTTTCTTGCACACGGGCCCATGATCGGCAAAATCGCTGGCATGGGAATTCACAATGGCCTCACAGTCGAAGCCGAACTCGATCCAACGGTTCAGCCGTTTTTGAAAGATCACCAGATCGATGGCACGCCAGTACTGCCGGGAGTGATGGGACTTGAGGCGTTTGCAGAAGCTGCTGTTTGCCTGCTCCCCGGCTGGCATGTGGAAGCAATCGACAACGTGGACTTTCTCGCCCCATTCAAGTTCTACAAGAACGAGCGGCGCACAGTGTGCGTTCAAGCGCGAATCCATCCGCGTAATGAGGGTGTGATCGCGGATTGTTCGCTGGTCGGCCGTCGCACGCTTGCCAACCAAGTTGAGCCTATTGTAACGACACACTTTACTGGGTCGGTACGACTGACGAAAGAATGCGCGCAAGTACAAAAGGCAACCAAGGTGATTTCACCGCATGGATCGCTGATTGAAGCGCGCGATATCTACCGTGTTTATTTTCACGGCCCGGCATATCAGGTTCTGGAACGAGCGTGGTGGGACGGAATCCGCATGGTGGGCCTCCTCGCAAGGCAGTTGCCCGACAACCATCAACCCTCGAGTCAACGGCTACTGATCCAACCTCGCCTGGTTGAGCTTTGTTTCCAGACTGCGGGATTGTGGGAAATGGCTACGCAAGGCCGTATGGGACTTCCCGCGCATATTGATCAACTTCGAGTATGGCCCGTGCCCGATGCACTCGAAGAGCACTTATTTGCTGTAGTCACTCCTATTCCCGAAGATGGCTTTGATGCACAGGTAGTGGGTTCAGCAGGCAACCTATACGTGCACTTGCGGGGATACCGCACCGTCGCAGTTCCGAAAGCGATTGACGCAGAATCCCTCAATGCACTGCAATCTTTGATCTCGCTCGCGCCGGTCGCGGCGTGACCATTTCTCCTGGCCGCTATAACGAAAATGAATGCGGGGCGTTATGCTGCAGGATTTTAAACGCGTTGCTATTGTCAATCGCGGTGAGGCGGCGATGCGCTTCATCCACGCGGTACATGAGTTCAACCACGAATATGAGAGTTCGTTACGCACGATCGCGCTTTTTACTGAGCCGGACCGGCACGCCATGTTCGTGCGCGAGGCAGACGAGGCCGTGGCACTCGGCCCGGCTAAGATGGTCGACTTGCACACGAGGCAGGTGAAGAGCAGCTATCTTGACTACGATCGCTTGCAGCGAGCGCTGGTAAACGCGGGCGCGGAGGCGGTTTGGGTAGGGTGGGGTTTCGTCGCAGAGCATGCTGAGTTCGCGGACTTGTGCCGTGCTCTGGGAATCGTGTTCATCGGTCCGAGCGGCGAAGCGATTCGCCGAATCGGAGATAAGATTTCCTCCAAAGTTCTAGCCAAACAAGCACGAGTACCCGTCGTACCCTGGAGCGGCGGAGAGGTCGCAACGCTGACCGAGGCGCGCTATCACGCGGAGCGGTTGGGCTATCCATCTCTCATCAAAGCGACCGCCGGAGGAGGGGGTCGCGGAATTCGCGAAGTACGGTCCCACGGGGAACTAGAGGAGGCTTTCGAAAGAGCTCGCGTGGATGCATTCCAGGCATTCGGAAACCCAGTGGTCTTCCTGGAGCAACTCGTGCGAAATGCCCGCCACCTTGAGGTGCAGATCATCGCGGACCTGCATGGCACAACGTGGGCAGCGGGAGTGCGCGACTGCACCATTCAGCGACGCCACCAGAAGATCATGGAGGAAGCCCCTTCACCCGTGTTATCTCCCGCACAAGATCGAGCGTTACGCCACGCGGCAATCCGGCTAGCTAAGGCTGCTGAGTATCACAACGCGGGAACTGTTGAATTCCTTTACCAGCCTGAGAAACGTCGCTTTCTCTTCATGGAGATGAATACCCGCCTACAAGTCGAGCATCCCGTCACGGAATGTACGAGCGCAATCGATCTCGTCAAGCTCCAAATCCAAGTCGCATTAGGTTGGCGCCTGGACGGAAAGCCTCCAAGGCCGAGTGGTCATGCCATCGAGGTGCGGTTGAATGCTGAAGATCCGGACAACAACTTTGCGCCCGCGCCAGGAGTCATCGAGCGCTTCCGCATCCTGACCGGACCGGGGCTGCGGGTGGATACGGGATTCGCAGAAGGGGACACCGTCCCGGCGGAATTCGACTCAATGCTGGCCAAAATCATTTCTTACGGTCGAAACCGTAATGAGGCGCTTGCTCGGTTGCAGCGCGCGTTGCGCGAAGGAGTCGTCGTCATTAAGGGTGGCACCAGCAATAAGGCATTTCTGCTGGATCTCCTAAGTCGATCTGAGGTGCAGACGAGCCAAGTTGACACGGGATGGGGTGATCGCATGGCAGGCGGTGGGGATCACCTCTCGCGCGTTTCCGCAGAAGTTGCCCTCGTACAAGCGGCTATAGCAGCGTACGACACGGAACTTGCGATTGAACAGAAACAGTTCTATGCATCCGCAGTCCGTGGACGGCCTCAGGTCCGCAAAGAAATAGGCCGCATAGTCATGCTGCGGTATCGGGGGAATTCTTACTCATTGCTCGTGCACCGCCTCGGTCCGCAGCAATATCGCATTGAAGTCGATGGATCGCGCATCGATGCGCGATGGGAGCGCCTCGGACAATTTGAGCAGTGGCTCACCTTGTTTGGCCGGCGTTTCAGCGTGGTCTGTGCAGCCCAGGAGCTGAACTATCGGATCGAGGTCGATGGTATTGCGCATCGTGTCGATCGAGATGCAGGTGGGTTTGTCCACTCACCGTCTCCAGCGGTAGTGGTCTCGGTAGCAGTCAGGCCCGGTGACGTAGTCTCCGCCGGAGATCGCGTTGCTGTGCTTGAGGCCATGAAGATGGAGATGCCAGTGATTGCGCCATTTTCCGGACGAGTGCGGCAGATCATGGTGATACCGAATGTGCAAGTCGATTCCGGCGCGCCAATTCTGCAGATCGAGCCTGACGGCCGTGGCGAGACATCATTGATGACAGAACAGCGCGTCGATTTTGCGAGTGCCTTAGCCTGCAAGCCAAATCAGTCCGGCCTTCCCGGTCTCTCTCAGGACAGCCTGGAGGAGTTACGCCAGTTGATGCTTGGATTCGATGTCGACCCGGCGCATTGCACGCGACTTCTCGCCGACTGGAAGGGGATTGGTGATGTACCCGCGGACCCGGAACAAACAGCGCGGGAAGACGAACTGCTTCACATTTTTGTGGACGTGTGCTCTCTCTTCCACCGAGATCCGTGCGTAGATCATCGCCGGGCGGGTGAGCGACCGAGCGCTGAGGTGAACCTGTTTGCCTACCTGCGCGCCATCGACTCACAGGGAGAAGGATTGCCATCAGCTTTCATGGATCGCGTGCGCGCCGCATTGGCTCACTACGGAATCCATTCTCTAGATCGCTCTCCCGAGTTGGAGCAAAGTCTGCTCTGGATCTATAAATCACATCAGCGCCTCGAGCAGCAGGTCCCAGCCATGCTCGCCATCCTGCAGAGACGCTTGGAGCGAGTGGACAGCTTTGCTCCCCATGCGACCGACAGCTTCCGCCAACTGCTGGACCGCATGATGTCGGTAACACGAGGAGTGTTCCCAGCCCTCAGTGACATGGCCCGGGAACTGCGATATCGCTGCTTCGATCAGCCGGTCTTTGAACGTGCGCGCCGGCAGGTGTACGCGCGCATCGAAGAGCATCTCGCCTATCTCACGTGCAATCCTCGGGCTTCGGATCGTAACGAGAAAGTTCGGGAACTCGTCGACTGCCCACAGCCGTTGCTCAGTTTGCTTTCCGGACGATTTGCATCATCCGATGCCGCGTCGCTTGAACTTATGCTGGAAGTCTTGACGTCTCGTTACTACCGAATTGAAAACCTGATGAACTTCCGGTCGGAAACGGTGGACGGGCGCTGCTTTGCCGCCGCCGAATACGAGGATCAGGGAAAGGTGGTGCATCTCTTCGCAACGCATGCTGAATATAGCGCAGTCTTGGAAGCCGCTCGCGCAGTGATTCCCCTCATTGAAGAAGTCTCAGCTGAAGATGACGTCGTGGTTGATCTTTACGTGTGGCATTCGGCCAATCTGGCCGATGCGGAAACGATTCAGGAGGAAGTTCAAAGATCCTTGAACCAGGCTGGTTTTCCGCGCACGATTCAGCGAATCGTCGTCGCTGTTGGGAGTCCGGGATCCAACCATGGGACTGGACGTATGCACCACTTCACCTATCGCCTACAAGAGAACGTCTATAGCGAAAAGAGACTGTATCGCGGGCTGCACCCCATGATGGGCAAACGGCTACAGCTCTGGCGTTTAGCAAACTTCAAACTC
>JBLNFC010000585.1:0-3109 GCA_050263355.1 Acidobacteriota bacterium | reverse complement strand
TAGAACACGTATTTCCATGCCAAGGTTGAACGTTCTGGCCCGAACGATGCGAAGTGCGCAGCCAGGCTGCTTCATAGGATACATGTGGCCTTACAACTGAGCACGTGGGTTTGCCGGGGATCGGCAAACGTCACCGATGCTTTGTGTAGGGTTTTTTTGATCTTTACCTAATGTACATACCGGATTGGTCGGATTGGCAAGCCATCGTATTTTGCCACTGGACTTCTGTTAATCCACGTTCCAGACCTACCTGCACAGGCAGGGCGCCGAGCCACGGTTCGGCGCCCGCCCCCGCCTCTCGTCATCAGCCACTCCAAACTAAACATGCACTCGCAACGAGGCATCCCGAGTGGAAGGACGTCCATCACAGAGCTGCACTTATTTTCTTTCATACCGTTATCTTTTGGTGCTGGATGTCACTTATTGATCTGTTGTTTGGCCGGCCTCTAGCTACCGATGAGGACCGGGCGCAACGAGTAGGAGTCTCCTCTGGGATACCAATTTTCGGCCTGGACGCGCTAGGTTCGGCAGCTTACGGACCGGAAGCGGCGCTAACCATCCTCCTGCCCTTGGGCTTGCTCTCCGCTCAGTACATAGTTCTCATCACCCTCGCCGTCATTGGGGTGCTGGGTATCGTCTATTTTTCCTACCTGCAGACGATTGAAGCCTACCCGTCCGGCGGCGGTTCCTACACGGTGGCAACCCAAAACCTCGGTACGTTTCCTGGATTGCTTGCGGCTGCCGCCTTGATGATTGATTACGTGCTGGTAGCAGCGGTGGGCATCGCCGCCGGAGTTGGAGCGCTCGTGTCTGCGTTTCCAATTCTGCAGCCTCATACAGTCGCGCTCTGCTTAGCGATTCTGGTTGCGATCACGATCGTGAACCTGCGCGGCGTCCGGGAGGCAGGTTTGTTCTTCATGGCCCCAACGTATGTTTTCGTCGGCTCCCTGGGGCTCGTCATTCTGGCTGGAATTTGGAGGACGCTTGCTTCCGGTGGTCATCCCCTGCCCATGGTAGCGCCGCCTAAAATTATGGTGCCTCAGGCCGGTGTTGGTCTGTGGCTGATGGTGCGCGCTTTTTCCAACGGCTGCACCGCGATCACCGGAGTTGAAGCCGTCAGCAACGGCGTTCCGGCGTTCCGCGATCCGAATACCAGGAATGCTAGGTCTACGCTCACCGCCATTATTTCGATACTGGTAATTCTGCTGGTCGGGATAGCAATTCTCTGCAGGGCTTATCACATTACGGCGACAATCCCCGGCCGCACCGGATACGAGAGCGTCCTTTCGCAATTAGTCGGCGCAGTAGCAGGAAAGGGGATCTTCTACTACATCTGTATTGGATCCATACTGCTCGTCCTTGCCTTGCAAGCTAACACTGCTTTCGCAGGTTTCCCTCGCCTTTGCCGAACCGTCGCGGAAAATGGTTATCTACCTTTTGCGTTTGCGGAGCGCGGACGCCGACTCGTCTACTCCCGCGGCATCTTCGTGCTGGCAATCCTCTCCGGGTTACTGCTTGTCGCATTTCAAGGCGTCACCGATCGGCTGATCCCGCTATTCGCCGTTGGAGCGTTCCTCGCTTTTACACTTTCGCAAGCTGGGATGGTTGCGCACTGGACGAGAGTCCGTGGCCCAAAGGCTGCCCATAGCATTGTGATTAACGGTGCCGGCGCTCTGGTAACAGGTTTGACGGTTGTAGTTGTTATCGTATCCAAGTTCCGCGAAGGCGCTTGGCTGACCCTGCTGGTCATACCCGCAATTCTCATGGTGATGTATAAGGTCCGGCGCCATTACGATCGTGTGAGCAGCGAAATTGCGCATTCAGAACCGCTCGCCGTCGATCGTCTATGTCCTCCGCTCGTCGTGGTGCCGATTGAGCGCTGGAGCCGAATCGCGGAAAGAACGTTGCGCTTCGCACTAGCTCTTTCACCCGATATCATTGCGTTACACGTTGATCACGGCGAACATCGGGAAAACCTGAGCGATCGCTGGGACGAACTTGTTATTCAACCTACGAAGAACGCAGGTTTGCCCAGCCCAAAACTCGTGGTTCTGCAGTCGCCCTATCGGCTCGTCGTTACCCTCATCTTGCGATTTGTTCTTGAATTGCAACGAAAACACGTCAATCGCCATATCGCCGTTGTCGTGCCCGAGATTGTGGAGAAGCACTGGTATCAATACTTTCTGCATAAGCAACGAGGCAAAGTGCTCTCGTTAGCCCTTATTTTCAAGGGCAACCAACGTATCAGCATTATCAACTTGCCCTGGCACCTCGATGAGCAACCCGCAAACACACCCCAGCCGATCTTGGAAAACTCGAAAGTAAGTGACGAGGCGGCATAGTCCCACTACAAAAAGAAAACGCCAGTCTCAGGGGACTGGCGTTCAGCAATACCGCTCCGATTATCCGACGGGTTGCGTGCTTAAAACCTTCTCGCGCTCTTCCGCGTCTTGCTTCTCTTCCCGCGGAGAAGACGGCAGAGCGATCTCAAGAACTTCGTCGATCGTCTTCACGTAGTGAACTGCCAGATGTTCCAGTTGTTCTGGCGTGAGATCCTCATCGACATTCATCTTGTTCTCAGCTGGCAGCAGCACGTCGCGAACGCCCGCGCGTTTCGCCGCAAGGACTTTTTCCTTGATTCCGCCTACGGGCAGTACATTCCCACTGAGAGTGATCTCGCCCGTCATCGCTGTCAGCGGACGCACACGCCGCTCCGTCAGCAACGATACGAGCGCCGTCGCCATAGTCACGCCTGCTGAAGGACCGTCCTTCGGAATCGCTCCTGCAGGCACGTGAATATGAATATCGTGCTGCGCAAAGAAATCCTCGGGGATGCCCAGTTGTATGCAATTGGAACGAACCCACGTAAGGGCGGCTTGCATGGATTCCTGCATGACTTGGCCAATCTGGCCTGTCATCGTAAACCCACCCTTGCCCTTCATCGAATTAGCTTCGATAAACAGCACGTCGCCACCTGTGGGCGTCCAGGCCAAACCAACGGCGACGCCGGCGCGCTTTGTGCGTTCGGCAATCTCGCCTTCTGTCCTGACTTTGATACCGCCCAGGAACTCGTGAATGATCTCTGGCGTGACCACCAGTTTTTCCGTTT
>JBLNFC010000584.1:0-3445 GCA_050263355.1 Acidobacteriota bacterium | reverse complement strand
GCGCACGTCAAGCGGCTACGGTTGCGCAGGTGGAATCAATCGCTCAGGGTTTTCAGTCGGTTCAGATGTCATACGCCCTCGATCGCCGCGTAGATATAACCCTGAACGCCATGCGCAGCTTGGCCCGCATTCTAGGAGGCATTCCGGGCAGGAAGAATATTGTTTGGTTAACTGCCGCTTTTCCTTTTGAACTCATTCCCCAGGATCGCAATGTGAGTGAGGCAGAACTGGTGGCGGATCTGCCGAACATCCAACACAAAAACGTGGATACGATAGCGACTGGATCGGTTGCAGCCACACAACGCCAATCTTATGCACCGGAGATCCGTCAGGCTGCTGCCGAATTGTCCACAGCGCAAGTTGCCATCTATCCAGTGGACGTTCGAGGACTGATAAGCGGAGCAGAGTTCATGCGGGAGGACTCGGCTAACCGGCAAAGCTCAAACACCTCGGAACGGGCGATAGTCAGAATGTCAGACGTCACCGCCAGCCAGGAGACGATGAAAGCGGTGGCAGAAGAGACAGGAGGAAAGGTCTACATCAACCAGAATGAAGTTGCCGTGGGTGTCGCGCTGGCAGTACAGGACAATGCGGCCTCTTACACCATTGGCTATTACCCAGAAGATAAAAAATGGGACGGAAAATACAGATCCATCAAGGTGAAGCTTGCACGGGACGGCTTGCAGCTTCGGCATCGGCGTGGCTATTTCGGCATCGACCCCTCGCAACAAAAGGACCGCAAGCCCGAGCAGCAGGTCGCCGAAGCGCTGAGAGATAACGCGCCTTCAACACTTGTCACATTCAGCGCGCAGGTGAAACCAGGAGAAAAGGGAAAACTTGCGATTGCGTTTTTAGTGGACGCTAACTCGCTTTCTGCTGAAGACGTTTCTGGAGGCAAAAAGCTGAGCTTCGCCTACTACGCCGCGTTGTTTTCTCCCGAGGGCAAGATGCTCGAGAACCGCAGCCAGAAAGCAGAGCAAACCTTTAAGGAAGATATTTACAGGCAGGTTCTGCAGCAAGGAATCCTGCTCCACTTAGACTTGGACTCAAAGTTAGACAAAGGTGAACTGCGATTGGCCGTACAGGATCTTAGGACAGGGATGGTCGGCACTATCGACGCACCTATGTCGCTTCCCTAGCAACGCTGTCAGCATGCCTCTGGGCGGCCTTTTCTCGGGAACGACGGCTGGCACCGCCGTTGTCTTTTGGTTCTGAGCGGCGTATATTATTTCTTTAGATACTGTTGTGTGGTACCAGCATTGGCGAGGCACACCAGTGGGCGCGAGCCCACTTTTTAGTTTAGGGCTGAAGCGGCGTCCTACCGGTGGAGCTAAGTTACAGATTTAATGGCACTTGGAATCGAGCGGGTGCGTGAAGTCGTAGATCGGGTGGCGGCTTCGAACGGCCTTGAAGTAGTCGAGGTGGACTTGCGTGGCGGCGGCAAAAGGCGCATGCTGCGCATCACCATCGACAAGCCTGGCGGGGTCACGCACGAGGACTGCGCCAACTTAAGCCGTGAGGCGGGCACCATCCTCGACGTGGAGGACGTGGTCCCCGGAGGATCGTACCTGCTTGAGGTTTCCTCGCCTGGGCTTGATCGACCGTTGCTTCGCCCCGCTGACTACCAACGCTTCGTGGGAAGCCTGGTGAGGCTGAAAACGCGCGAGCCAGTGGACGGAAGCCGCCACGTTGAAGGCCGGCTGCAGAGTTTTCAGGATGGGAAGATCACGCTGACGATTGAACCGAAGCGAACTCCCGGTAAGCAGCCAAAGAAGAAGCAGCAGCAAGCGGAGCAAGAGCCTCCGCAATTGGAAATTGAGTTGGCCAACGTGGAACAGGCCAACCTGGTGCCAGAGATCTAGTGCAACCAGGAAGCACGAGACAGAGTTCCCTGAGACTTGGGTAAGACCCGGTTCTTATAAAAAGATTATGGCAAGCGAGCTCTACAACACTATTGACGCCCTGAGCCGAGAGAAGGGCATTGATCCGCAGATAGTGGTGAGTGCGGTGGAAGACGCCATTGTTGTCGCCACGCGCAAATACTACAAGTCGCAGGAAAACCTGCGCGCGGAACTGGATAAGGACACGGGTAAGATCAGCGCGTTTGCAGTCAAGACCGTGGTCGAGAACCCCGAGCAGGTGGAGGATCCCAATCTTCAGGTCACGGTTGATGACGCCCGGAAGATTGATCCTAGTGTCGAGGCCGGCGGCGAGCTTCGTATCCCCAAAGCTACGGAAGGAATTCTGGGCCGCATTGCCGCGCAACTCGCCAAGCAAGTCATCTTTCAGAAGGTGCGCGAGGCGGAACGCGACACGGTGTACAACGAATACATTGGGCGCGTAAACGAGATCGTGAACGCCACGGTGAAGCGCATCGAAGGCCCGGATGTGATCTTCGATATCGGCAAAGCGGAATCACGCATGCCGCGCAAGGAGCAGTCGCGTCTGGAATCGTTTGCCATGGGCGAACGTGTGCGCGTAGTCATCGTGCGGGTGGAGAAAGCGTCCAAAGGTCCCCAGGTGGTTGTGTCGCGAGCCGCTCCGGAACTGGTGCAGCACTTGTTCCAGACCGAAGTGCCGGAGATTTATGACGGCACCGTCGTCATTCGCGCGATCGCGCGCGAGGCTGGCGAGCGCACCAAGATCGCCGTGATGTCGAAAGACAAGGATGTGGATGCGGTGGGCGCGTGCGTTGGCATGAAAGGCATGCGCGTGCAGTCCATCATCCGTGAGCTCCGCGGCGAAAAGATTGACATCATCGAGTATCACGAGGATGCCGTCACCTTTGCCGAGAAGGCACTCCAGCCGGCCAAGGTCAGCCGAGTGACCGTGCTGGATCCGACGGACAAGCATCTCGAGGTTGTGGTCGATGACAGCCAGCTGTCGCTGGCTATTGGCAAGAAGGGCCAGAATGTGCGGCTGGCTGCCAAGCTCCTGGGCTGGAAGATCGATATCAAGAGTGAGGAAGAGAAGCGGCAAGAGGTCGAACAGCAGATGTCGGCCCTGGTATCGAACGCGGCCACGCCGCTGGAGGATGTTCCTGGCTTGGGCGAAGGCCTGGTGGAAAAGCTGAGCGCTGCCGGAATTACGACTGTAGAAGCGTTGGCCGATATGACGCCCGAGCAGCTCGAAGCCATCGAAGGAATTGGGCCGAAGACCGTGGAAAAAATCAGTCTTGCGGTCAATAATTACTTCTCCAGTCTGGAAGGCGGGGAAGTGGCCGCTGAGGGCGAGGCGCCCGTTGAGGGCGAAGCAGCGGAAGCTGAAGCGCCAGTCGACGCCGAAGCTTCCAGCGAAACTCCGGAGTTGGCGGCCCAAGTAGAAGCTGGGATTGACGGCGAGACGGACGAGGCCGCGCCTTCGGAAGGTGGGGACGGCGTCGAGGCCGCGGCTCTGGAAGATACTGCCGAGATTGCGCCTGAGACTGGGGCTACAGAAGAAGAAG
>JBLNFC010000583.1:0-3489 GCA_050263355.1 Acidobacteriota bacterium | reverse complement strand
GTCCTGATTCGACGCGGTGGCATCTAGGAGAAGCTCCACTTCTTCTCCAGTCGTTCCGCCAGGAACAAAAGCGAGACAACCAGCAGGAGCATACAAAATGAAATCGCCGCTCCTAGGGGCCAGTTATATGCCGCACCGAAGAGGCTCACCACAATATTGGAAATCATGATTCCGCTTGGCCCTCCAAGAAGAACAGGGGCAAGGAAATCACCAAGGCTGAGCACAAAAGCGAAGGTTGCGCCGGCCAGTACCCCGGGAATCGACAGAGGAAGAATCACTCGCCAGAAAGTTTGTGCGGGCGAAGCACCCAGATCCTGAGATGCTTCAATCAGGTTGCGTGGTATGTGTTCCAACGAGGCATATATGGGCAGGAAAGCGAACGGCGTGTAGATGTGGGTGAGTGTCAGTACAACCGCAAACGGCGAATAGAGGAGAAACTCCAGCGGATGCTTAGTGACATGAACGTACTGCAGAAGAGTATTCAACACCCCGTCGCTGCCCAGGATCGTCTTCCACGCATAAGCTCGCACCAGGTAACTGACCCAAAGAGGAATAATGACGAGTTGATAGAAAAGTTCTTTGCGTGTGCCTGCGCGGAAGGACAGGTAGTAAGCCAGGGGATATGCTAGAGCCAAGGCAAAGAACGTGACCCGCGCCGCGATCCACATGGAACGAAGAAGCGTCTCATGATAGACGGATTTTCCAGCCAGCTCGCTGTAGTTCGCGAGGTTCCATTGATGAACCACGTTTTGATCGGGAGAGACTGACCAGAAACTGTAACAAAACATCAGTGCGTAAGGGGTGAGAAGAAAGAGCGCAACCCATGCTAGCGGCGGGATGGTGATAGCAGCACGATAAGCGCGGGAGAACATCAAACCTTCTCCTGCGAATCACGAACCGGCACAGCATCCTCAGAAGAAAACTGGAACTTTAACTCGCCCTGACCAAGGTCAGAGGCCCCGACTCTGACCGAGAACAACGATCCATCCCCGCACTCGACCTGCAAAAGCTCGGTCGCTCCATGGAAAGCTCGATCGCGAATTCGAGCACGAAACGACACAACGTCCCCAGTGGCAATGAAACTGTCATTCGCGATGTGGACGCACTCAGGCCGGAGGGAGAAAAGCGCAGGACCATCGGACAGTTGCACTGGCCATGATAGTGACTTGTAACGCGCGACGCCGTTCCTCACCTCAACACGCAGCAGGTTCGTATGGCCGATAAATTGCGCGGCGTAAGAAGTGGCGGGACGACTGTAGATCTCTCGCGGTGAAGCGATCTGTTCCAGCTGTCCACTTCGCAGCAGAGCGACTCGGTCAGACATCACCATAGCTTCTTCCTGGTCATGAGTGACGAAGAGGAATGAGATCCCGACTTCCCGCTGGAGAGATTTCAATTCGAGTTGCATCTGGCGCCGAAGGTTTGCGTCGAGAGCAGAGAGCGGTTCATCCAGCAGCAGCAATCGCGGTCGATTGACGAGCGCGCGCGCAAGCGCAACCCGCTGTTGCTGCCCGCCGCTAATTTTCGAGGGCTTTGAAGCAGCAAACGCGCTCATCTTAACCATAGCGAGTGCCTCATCAACCCTCGATTTCACTTCTGGCGCGGCAATCTTGGCCGCGCGCAGCCCATAACCCACGTTCTCTTGCACGGTGAGATGGGGGAAGAGAGCATATTGCTGGAAGACGGTGTTCACGCGACGAAGATAAGGAGGTAGATTGTCGAGACGCTCGCGGCTCATACAAAGTTCGCCGGAGACTGCGACTTCAAACCCGGCGATGACCCGCAGGAGCGTTGTCTTGCCCGAACCACTCTCGCCCAGGATCGTGAGAAACTCGCCTTCAGCAACGTCCAGAGAGATATCGCGGAGAACGATGTTGGCGCCGAAGCGCTTTACAACATTACGAACTTCGAGTAGCGCCGTCGCAAAGTCCTTTGCGGAATCAGGGGCGATGTCGGTTTGAGGCACGGTGGTCACAGTTCAGCTGTTACAGCTTTGAAAGAAACGGACGCGTTACTGAGCGGCCTTCACCTCGTTCCAAATCTCGTTGTACTTCGCGCGGCGCGGCACGTTTTGCCAAAAATAGATGTGCTTCTGATAGTTGTCGACGTCGTCAAGGTGAAGACTACTCCGCTCATCGGCGCTCATAAAATGCGAAGCCTGCGGATTTGCCGGCGTGTAGTGCGTTACGTCGCTTACCATCTTTTGGGTCTTGGCTTGGACCATGTATTCGAGAAATTTGTATGCCAGTTCTTTGTTCTCGCTCCCAGAGGTAATCATCAAATGATCAATCCAGCCTGTCGTATTTTCCTTTGGAATGGTTTCGCCGATGGGAAAGCGGTCTTTTTTAAGCTGGTTGGTCATCAGCGGCCAGCCCATCGCGGTCGTCACTTCGTGGTTCTGGAACAAGTTCGTAAGCTCGCCGCCAGTTGACCACATCTTGCGGATGTTAGGCTTCAGTTCCAAAAGCTTTTTTTTCACCGCCTCGAGCTGTTCATCAGTGAGGTTGTACAACTGGCTTGGTGGATTGTCGTAGCCGAGCACTTGCGCTGCCATATAGACAGTCGAGAGATCGTCCCATACGGAGATCTTGCCGCGTAGCTTGGGGTCCCACATAACGTTCCAGGACTCAGGTGCTTTTGCAAAAGCCGTTGTGTCGTACAGAAGTGGATTGGGTCCCCACATGAAGGGGACACCATATGTGTTCCCCTTGTCTTTCACCAGTGGAAGCGATGTGAGCTGAGGTGAAAGCTGCGTGTACGTAGGTAGTTTGCTCAGATCTAGCGCTACGGCTAACCCGTTGGCTGCGATGCTCGCGGCGACGTCGCTCGAGGGCGAGATAACGTCATAGTTGCCAGCGCTACCTCCCCGCAATTTCGCGACCAATTCGTCACTTGTTCCCATATACGAAGCCGAAACTCTGCAATGATACTGATCCTCGAATCCCTTCACGAAAGATGGATCGGCGTAGCCCTCCCAGACGAGCAGGTTGAGAGTTGGATTCTTTTTGCCGCATGAAACCCATGCTAAAAGCGCGCACAGGATCGATGCGAGAAGAAGTACACGCTTCATTTCGCGTCTCCTCCGGCTGCAGCCGCCGTCTTCCACGCAGGTGATTCGTACACCACCTTGCCGCCAACCATGGTGAGCAGGACCTCGGTCTTGACGATATTCGAAGGCTCGATCTTAAAAAGGTCCTGTGAGAGGACGATCAAGTCTGCCAGCTTACCTGCTTCAAGAGAGCCTTCTGTCGTTTCGCGATGTCCGGCAAAGGCGGCATCTAACGTGTAGGCTTTAATCGCGTCGGCCAGGCTGACGCATTCGCCCGGCAGCCACCCACCCGGTGGATTGCCTTCTGTAGTCTGACGAGTCACCGCATTCTGCACGCCTGGCCAAGGGTTCAGGGTCACGACCGGCCAGTCGCTGCCGAAGGCCAATACTCCTCCATTTTGTTTGATGCTATGCCAGGGCCAGGCTCGCGAAGCGCGATC
>JBLNFC010000582.1:0-2704 GCA_050263355.1 Acidobacteriota bacterium | reverse complement strand
GCGGGCCGTCGGCATCCACCTGGTGCTCGCTACTCAACGTCCGTCGGTCGACGTCATTACAGGATTGATCAAAGCTAATTTCCCCGCGCGAGTTTCCTTCCGCGTTGCGACGAAGGTGGACTCACGCACCATCCTCGACGCCAACGGCGCCGAGTCTCTGCTTGGCAAGGGTGACATGCTCTACCTGCCCTCAGGCTCCGCGCGCGTGCACCGATTGCACGCTCCCTTTGTTACCGAGAAAGAAATCGCCGCCGTGGTTGAGTTCTGGCGCTCTCAAGGATTGGCTGAATACCAGGAGCAATTTCTGCAAGCGCCGAAAGAAGAACGCGAAACTGGTGAGAGCGCCGCTACCTCGGAAGCGAGCGAGGAAGGCGAACACGACCCGCTATTCGAAGATGCGGTTCGCCTCGTTGTGGAGTTTGGTAAAGCCTCCACTTCCCTGCTGCAGCGACGCCTTCGCATTGGATACGGACGCGCAGCTCACCTGATCGACCTCATGGAACAGGACGGCATCGTAGGCGCAGCTGACGGACCCAAGCCGCGCGAACTTCTCAAGCGCCCCGACTGGATTTCTGAGATCGAAGAGTCCATGCGCTAGTGCTTGCCGCATGCAGAAATTACTTCTGAATCGCCCATCTATTCGAACATTCGCGTGCTGACGTTTCCGCTTGGACCGGCAGTAAACATACGAAAGCTCGGTTAGTTGCATCGCTTCAACTCAGGGGAGCAGCTACGGAGGCGAACCGCCTTTGCAGCGCTGGTGGCGTCAAAACGAGCCCAGAGGGATCGCTCCGCCCACTGTCCAAATTTGCATTCCGGGCCACGAATACGGGCATTTAACGCAATGCAGCTAGGGGAAGCTCCGGGGCATCATATACTTAACGACATACTGGCCAGGGGTGTGCACAGGTCGTCACCGGGGACGCCGTCCAAATCCAGATCACGATGTTAGTATTGAGAGACGACACATTATGCCTTTAAAAACACTGTTTCTGAATCCTCCGTCTTTCGAAAACTTCGACGGAGGAGCCGGTTCGCGTTGGCCTGCAACGCGCGAAATTGAGTCGTACTGGTATCCCGTTTGGTTGGCGTATCCCACCGGAATGCTGGAGGGCGCACGACTCTTGGATGCTCCTCCTCACCATGTCTCGGGCGAGGAGACCATTAACATCGCGAAGGATTACGAATTCCTCGTGCTCTTCACCAGCACACCAGGTTTTCCTGGCGATATTCGACTCGCGCAAGCTATCAAGAACGCGAACCCCAGGATCAAGATTGCATTCGTAGGACCGCACGTCAGTGTGCTTCCGGAGAAGTCATTGAACGAGTGCGCGGCCATCGATTTCGTCTGCCGCAAGGAATTCGACTACGCGGTTACTGACTACGCCAAGGGAAAGCCGCTCGAGGAAATCGCGGGAGTGTCGTACCGAAAAGGCGGGAAAGTTATACATAACCCTGACGCGCCCCAGATTCAGGATCTCGATTCTCTTCCCCACGTCACCGAGGTTTACAAACGTGACTTGGATGTCACTCGCTACAACGTGCCATTTCTTCTGCATCCCTACGTTTCTCTGTACACGACGCGGGGCTGCCCGGCACAGTGCACATTCTGCTTGTGGCCGCAAACCTTAAGTGGACATCCGTGGCGGAAGCGCTCGAGCGACGACGTGGCCGCCGAAATGGCGAAGGCCAAACAACTGTGGCCGGACGTGAAAGAGTTCTTTTTTGATGATGACACCTTCAACATCCAGAAGGCCCGCACGATTGAGCTATGCGCCAAGTTGAAACCGCTCGGTCTCACGTGGTCCTGCACCTCGCGCGTAACCACTGACTTCGAAACGCTCAAAGCAATGAAGGAAGCCGGGTGCCGGCTGCTGATTGTGGGCTATGAATCTGGTGATCCGCAAATTCTGAAGAACATCAAAAAGGGCGCTACCGTCGAACGTGCGCGTCAGTTCACCAAGGACTGCCACAAGCTGGGTCTCGTCATTCACGGTGACTTCATTCTCGGTCTGCCGGGAGAAACACGAGAGACAATCAACAACACCATTGCGTTCGCAAAAGAGCTTGATGTGGAGACGATCCAGGTTTCTGTGGCTCACGCCTATCCCGGCACTGAACTCTATGATTACGCGGTCAAGAATGGCTTCATGGTAAGCACGAGCAAGATGGTGGATGAAGGCGGTCACCAACTCGCCCACATTCAGTATCCGGGATTGCCCGCCGACGTAATCTTGTCGGAAGTGCATCGCTTCTATGATGAATATTATTTCCGGCCAAAAGCGGCATTCCGCATCCTGAGGAAAGCGGCTTTCAATGGCGACGAGCGCCGCCGTCTTTACAAAGAGGCAAAGACGTTCCTTAAGTTGCGTTCGGCGCGCAATAAGCTGACCAAGAACCGCGCCGAGAAACCTGCTGAGACTGCGGAGCCCGTCACGACTTAGGGATTCCCGTGTGAACTTCCGCAAATACCTTGTGCTGGCTGGTGTCGCTCTGTTCTCGGCGATTGGCGATTCGCTTTTATCGCGGGGAATGAAAGAAGTCGGCAGCATCTCCATCAGCCACATCTCTCGTCTTGTGCTCGTGATCACCGATCCCTGGGTAGCCCTGGGGATCTTGTTTTTGCTGAGCTTTTTCACGTGCTACATGGTGGCCCTATCGTGGGCCGACCTCACCTACGTTCTCCCCGCCTCGTCGCTGGGCT